>NZ_JBAGJZ010000034.1:0-84006 GCF_037034285.1 Streptomyces tyrfis
AAGTCCGGCGCTTCCGCGCTTTTCCCTTTCCGGCGGTTCCGACTCTATCAGATCCTTTCGGGCCTGATTCCCAGTCAGCGGGATTTGTCTTCCCGGCCGCTGGGTCGTTCCGACGAGTGAGACTTTAGCGGAATCACGGGCCTCGACGCTAATCGGGGTCGCGTTCCTTCGAACGCGGATTCCTCATTTCGCAAATACACACAAGAGGCATGACGACATGCGTCGTCGGCCGAATGTGGTTACTGCGGAATGGCTGTCCGGGGACCGACAGGGTCGGCGCTCACGTCGGACAACTCGGAGAACCTTACGGACACGGGTACGTCATGTCAACCTCCGGCCGGTCAAGGCACGGGAGGGGTGTCGGGCCCGGGCGGGGAACGGCTCGGGCCCACCGCCGTGTCCTCGCACGGTGGTGGGCCCGGTGGCGGGTCAGCCGTTGCCGGAGGCGAGTTCGCGGCTGCGATCGCGGGCGGCTTCGAGGGCGGCGATGAGCGCGGCGCGTACGCCGTGGTTCTCCAGTTCGCGGATGGCGCTGATGGTGGTGCCGGCGGGGCTGGTGACGGCCTCGCGGAGCTTCACCGGATGCTCGCCGCTGTCGCGGAGCATCACGGCGGCGCCGATGGCGGCCTGGACGATCAGCTCGTGTGCCTGGGCCCGGGGCAGACCGAGCAGGATGCCCGCGTCGGTCATCGCCTCGACGAGGAAGTAGAAGTACGCCGGGCCCGAGCCGGACAGGGCGGTCGCCGCGTCCTGCTGGGACTCCGGGACGCGCAGGGTCTTGCCGACGCCTCCGAAGATCGCTTCGGCGGCCGCGAGGTGCTCGGTGGTGGCGTGGCTGCCGGCGGAGATGACGGACATGCCCTCGTCGACGAGAACGGGGGTGTTCGGCATGACCCGTACGACGGGAGTGTCCGGGGCGAGACGCTCCTCGATGGACGCGGTGGTGATGCCGGCGGCGGCGCTGATGACCAGTCGGTCGGAGGTGACGTGCGGGGCGAGCTCGTCGAGGAGCCGGCCCATGTCCTGGGGCTTCACCGCGAGGATGAGGATGTCGGCGTGCTTGGCCGCCTCGGCGTTGCCGACGGATTCGACGCCGTAGCGGTCGCGCAGCTCCTGGGCGCGTTCGGAGCGACGGGTGGTGACCAGTAGGTTCGCCGGACGCCAGCCCGCCCGGATCATGCCGCTGAGGAGGGCCTCCCCGATCTTGCCGGTGCCGAGGACGGCAACTGTCTGGGTCATGTGGTTCACCCTCCGGGCTGTGCTCGCGGTGTTCTTGGTGTCGGTCGGTTCTCGTCGTCCGTGGCGGCCCCGGGCGGCGGTGGCGGCTCCGGCGGCCGTGGCGTTCGTGTGTGCGTGACGGCCGCGGGGTCCGTGTTCCGCGGCGTGCGTGGGATGCGTGGTGTGCGCGTCGTCCCTGACGTCATCCTCGCACCGGAGGCGCGGGCCGTTCCGGGCGGAGGGCCACGATGAGCTCGACCACATAGCTCTCCACGACCGTGCCGTCCGGGAAGAGTTCCGCGAGCCGGTCGCGTTCCTCGTCCAGGAAGCGCCGCGCGGCGTCGTCGCCGAGGACCAGGAAGGCGGAGTGGGTGCCGAGGTTGGCGAGGTGCGCGTCGAGGGAGACCCTCCGTGCCCAGGGCACCGTGCGGTGCGCGCGGTCGAACTCGGGCGGCAGGCCCGGGGAACGGTCCGGGGAACCGTGGGCGCTCCGGTCGACGCCGAAGAAGCGGCGGAGGCGGACGTCCTGCTCGGCGATCCACGGGACGGAGTGGTCGGAGGTGTTCCACCAGAGGGCGAGCGCGCCGCCGGGGCGAAGGACGCGCAGCGCCTCGGGGCCGGCCAGGCTCGGGTCCGTCCAGTGCCAGGACTGGGCGTAGGTGATCAGGTCGGCGGAGGCCGTGGCGAGGGGCAGACGGTTGCCGTCGCCGCGCACGACCGGGATGTGCGGGAGCGTCCGGTGCAGCTGGCCCGCCATGCCGGGCCCCGGTTCGACGGCGAGGACCCGGGCGCCCCGGTCGAGGAGCAGCCGGGTGGCGATCCCGGTGCCCGCGCCCACGTCGACGGTGCGGGCGCCGCGCAGGGGACGGCCGGCCAGTTCCTCGACGGCGTCGAAGAGGGCGGGCGGATATCCGGGGCGGGCCTCGGCGTACCGGGCGGCGGCGCGGTCGAAGGAGAGCGCGCGGGACGAGTCGTCGGCGGGGGAAGCGGGAGAAGCGGGAGAAGCGGAGGAAGCGGGGGCTGCGTCGGAGGGGGCCATGGGGAGAATCGTGGCCCATTCGGGCGTCCCTCGCCCGGTGATCACGCGAGCCGGGGAGAGCGGACGCGGGAGCGGGTTCGGCCGTCGGCGGGTTCGACCGTCGGCGGGTTCCACCGTTCGGCCGGTTCGACCGTCGGCGGGTTCCACCGTTCGGCCGGTTCGACCGTCGGCGGGTTCCACCGTCGGCCGGTTCGACCGTCGGCGGGTTCCACCGTCGGCCGGTTCGGCCGTCGGCGGGTTCGACCGTCGGCCGGTTCGCTCGCGGGCGACGGCTCCCGTCGGGACGGGGCGTTCGGGCGCGGTGCGGGCTACCGGCGGCGCTTCGGGCGCTTGCCCTTGGGGGCGGCGGTCCGGCGGGCGGCCGGGTTCCCGGTGCGGGCGGAGCGGCGCTTCTCGTAAGCGGCCAGGGCCGTCTCGTACTCGGTGCGGCGCAGGCGCTCGCCCGGGGCCTCCAGGAACGTGCGGAGGAAGTAGGCGATCAGTGAGCCGATGAAGCCGATCGCCTTCAGGCCGCGCAGGCTGGCCTCGCGCGCCGGGTCGGCGGGCCGCCGGCTGAATCCCTCCCAGGTCTTGCGGAAGGCGACGGCGCTGCAGATCGCGAACATCACCACCACCAGGATGCCGACGGCGTTGCCGACGTCGGCGATCTCCAGGCCCTGATAGGCGAAGCGGAGCACGAAGCACGCGGCGACCGTGGCGGCGAGCGAGCCGACCGCCGCCCCGGCCCGCCGCAGCCCGTAGCCCCCGTCGTGGTCGACCCAGGTCGTGCCGAAGAAGGGCAGGGGCTCGGGCCGCGGGCCGGGCGCGGTGGAACCGGGCTTGGCGCCGCCGGGCGTGGCGTCGGCGCCGGAGGCTTCGCTGTTGTCGCTCACGAGGTCGATTATCCCCGGGCCGTTCCGGTGGCGGCCGGTGCGTCGGACCGCCCCGGTCACGGGCCGGCGGCGGGTCCGCCGAGCCGTGACCGCGTGCGCGGGACCGGTCAGTCGCAGCGCGGGGCGATGTAGCCGTCGCTGCCCGTGTGGACGTAGGCGTCCGACACGAACTGGCCGTTGGCGATGTTGTCCCAGATGTTCGAGGTGCCGTAGGGGCCGGTGACCCGCTCCCCCGCCTTCTGGCAGTAGACCGGGACCTTCATGCCGTACGGCAGGGTCCGGACGATGCCGTACTGGGTGCCCGGTCCCCTGCGGACGTTGACGCGGTAGCCCGGGGCGATGGGGTACCGGGCGACGTCGTCGGCCGCGAGCGCGGCCACGCCGTCGGCGGCGTCCGCGGGCGCGGCCGTGTCCGCGTCGGCGTTCACGATCCCGGTCGTGTCCGCGCCCGCGTTCGCGGTCGTCTCCGTGGTCGTCGCGGTGTGCTCTTCCATGGCCATGCGGCCCTCCCCCGTCGAGAGTCGATGTGTACGACGCGCAGCGTATAAGCCCCGCTCGTATCGCACGCATCATCGACTAGGCTCCGTGCGTCGCGCTTGCGGACGAACACACGGGGGTGGGCGATGCCGCCGCTGCGAGGTGCCGACGCCGATCCGGAAGCGGAGCATCCGGAGTACGCCGGTCAGTACCGCCTTGAAGCACGTCTCGGCGCGGGCGGCATGGGCGTCGTCCATCTGGCCCGCTCCCCCTCGGGGCTCCAGCTCGCGGTCAAGGTGGTGCATCGGCACTACTCCTCGAACCCCGAGTTCAGGGCGCGTTTCCGGCAGGAGGTCGGGGCGGCGAGGCGGGTCAGCGGGGCCTTCACCGCGCCGGTCGTCGACGCCGATCCGGACGCCGGGCGGCCGTGGATGGCCACGCTGTACGTGCCCGGCCCGACGCTCTCCGACCAGGTGAAGCGGAACGGGCCGATGGCTCCCGCGGCGCTGCGCAGGCTGACGGCCGGACTGGCCGAGGCGCTGCGCGACATCCACCGGGCCGGGGTGGTCCACCGCGACCTCAAGCCGAGCAACGTGCTGCTCTCCGACTCCGGTCCCAAGGTCATCGACTTCGGGATCTCCCGCCCCTACGACAGCGATCTGCGCACCGAGACGGGCAAGCTGATCGGCTCGCCGCCGTACATGGCGCCCGAGCAGTTCCAGCGGCCGCGCGAGGTCGGGCCCGCCGCCGACGTGTTCGCCCTGGGGGCGGTGCTCGTCCACGCGGCGACCGGCCGGGGGCCCTTCGACTCGGACAGCCCGTACATCGTGGCGTACCAGGTGGTGCACGACGAGGCCGATCTGACGGGGGTGCCCGAGGACTTGGTCCCGCTGGTCGCCCGCTGTCTGACGAAGGACCCCGCGCGGCGGCCCACCCCGGACGAGGTCATGGCGGAGCTGCGGCCTCCGTCGTACGACGCCGCCGCGTTCGTACCGGCACAGCGGCGTTCCGCCGGTACGGCCGCCGGGCCGGAGGGGGCGTCCGGGCCGTCGCATCCGACCGCGGGGCCGGTGGCGGACCCGGCGTCGGAGCACGCGTCGCCGGGTCCGCGCCCCGCGGAACCGGAGGCGGTGCGTCCGGCGGCCGGGGAGTCCGGGGCCGGCTCGGAGGCCGACACGCATGTGGGGACGCGGACGGCCGCGCGGGGGCGCGGGCCGGCCGGGTTCCGGGGCGGCCCGCGACGGTGGCTGATCGCCGCCGCCGCGCTGGCCGTCGTGGGGGCCGCCGGGGTGTGGGCGGTCGCCGCGACGGGCGGCGCGAGCGGTTCGGGCGGGCCGGGCGGAGGGGGCGGGCGCAAGGAGCCGGCGGTGGCCCTGTCCGCGCCGTGGCGTACCTCGCTCCCGGCCGCCGGGCCCGCCACCACGCCGGTCTGCCACGCGCCGGAGCAGGTACGGGGGAGCGCCGACGGGAACGCGTCGGGAGACGGGAACGCGTCGGGAGACGGGAACGCGTCGGGAGACGGGAGCACGGCTGAGGACGGGGGCGGCGGCGAGGACGACCCCGGCGCGTCCGCCGCGCTCTACTGCGCCGCCGGCGGGATCGCCGCCGCCCGGCTGGCCCCCGAGGACGGCCGGGTGCTGTGGTCGCGCCGTTCCGCCGGAACCGGGAGCGCCCCGGAGGGCTCCGTGGTGACGCTCTCCGGCGGGCTGGTGCAGACGGCGGCGCCGGGCGGGAAGGTGCGTGCCTACGACCCCGCGAAGGGCGAGCGGGTCTGGGAGGCGGACCTCTCCCCGTACCTCGGCGTCCCCTTCGTCGCGGGCGGCACGCTGCTGCTGACCGCGGAGGACGGCACGACCGAGGCGCTCGACTCCGCGACCGGCGTGTCCCGCTGGCGGCATCCGCTGCCGGGCCATCGCCGCCCCGACTACGCGCTGTACGACGCCGGGCCGGGGCTGGCCTACGCGTTCGAGCACTCGGCCTACGGGTCGACCACCCTCGTCACGGCCGTCGACGCGGGGACGGGGCGGGTGGCGTGGCAGCGGCGGCTGGACGGCATGCTCACGCCGGTGGGGGTCTCGGACGGCGCGCTCGTGCTGACGTCCATGAACGGGGACGCCCAGACCGTGGGCCTGGTCCGGTACGACCCTGAGGACCGGAGCGTCGCACGTGTGGAGCTGCCGTTCCGGATGAACGAGCCGGAGGCCGTGGTGGGCGGGGACACCGCCTATCTGCTGGCCCGGGGCGGAACCCTGGTCGCGGTCGGCCTGCGCCCGGACGGCGGCGGAACGATCCGCTGGCAGCTGGAGACCGCCGCGGGACGGACGTCGGCCCCCGTGCTCTCCGACGGGGACCGGCCGGACCGGCTGTACTTCTCGGCGGCCGACGGGCGGCTGCTCGCCGTGGACACCGAGCACGGGAGGCTGCTGGGGCAGACGCCTCCCCGGCTGCGGGACGGCAAGCTCGCCTACGCGTCGGAGCTTCCGGCGCCCGTCGCCATCGGCCGGGCCGTGTTCGGCACCGCGCCGGACGGGTCCGTGTTCGCCGTCGACGGCGAGGACCCCGCCCGCTGGTGAGAGCGGGCGGGTTCCGCGCCGGACGGTCCTGAGCGGATCGTGAGGCGGGCGGATCGCGAGGCGGATCGTGAGGCGGGCGGCCGGGGGCCGGACCGGCTCAGCCGAGCTTGGAGACGTCCCGCACCGCGCCCCGGTCCGCGCTGGTCGCCATCGCCGCGTAGGCACGCAGCGCCGCGCTGACCTTGCGGTCCCGGTTCCTCGGCGCGTACACGCCGTTCAGCGCCTCGCGGCGGGCGGCCAGCTCGGCCTCGGGGACGAGGAGCTCGATCGAGCGGCCCGGGATGTCGATCCGGATCCGGTCGCCGTCCTCGACGAGCGCGATCGTGCCGCCGGACGCGGCCTCCGGCGACGCGTGCCCGATGGACAGACCCGACGTGCCGCCGGAGAACCGGCCGTCGGTCACCAGGGCGCAGCTCTTGCCGAGGCCGCGGCCCTTGAGGAAGGAGGTGGGGTAGAGCATCTCCTGCATGCCGGGGCCGCCGCGCGGGCCCTCGTAGCGGATGACGACGACGTCGCCCTCCTTGACCTCCTTGCGGAGGATCTTGTCGACGGCCTCCTCCTGTGACTCGCAGACGACCGCCGGGCCCTCGAAGGTCCAGATCGACTCGTCGACGCCCGCCGTCTTCACGACGCAGCCGTCCTCGGCGAGGTTCCCCTTGAGGACCGCGAGGCCGCCGTCCTCGGAGTACGCGTGCGCCAGGTCGCGGATGCAGCCGCCGGCCGCGTCCAGGTCGAGGGACTCCCAGCGCTCGGACTGCGAGAAGGCGGTCGCGGAGCGGACGCAGCCGGGGGCCGCGTGCCACAGCTCGACGGCCTCGGGGGACGGGGAGCCGCCGCGGACGTCCCAGTCCTTCAGCCACTGGGCGAGGGAGTCGGAGTGCACCGCGTGCACGTCCTCGTTGAGCAGACCGCCCCGGTGCAGCTCGCCGAGGATGGCGGGGATGCCGCCGGCCCGGTGCACGTCCTCCATGTAGTACGTGCCGCCGGGGGCGACGTTGGGCGCGACCTTCGACAGGCAGGGGACACGGCGCGAGATGGCGTCGATGTCGGTCAGGTCGTAGTCCAGCTCGGCCTCCTGGGCGGCGGCGAGCAGGTGGAGGATCGTGTTGGTGGAGCCGCCCATGGCGATGTCGAGCGCCATGGCGTTCTCGAACGCGGCACGGGTGCCGATGGCGCGGGGCAGGACCGTCGCGTCGTCCTGCTCGTAGTGGCGCCTGGTGATCTCGACGACCGTGCGGCCGGCCTCCTCGTACAGCGCCCTGCGGGCGGTGTGCGTGGCGAGGACGGTACCGTTGCCGGGCAGGGACAGGCCGAGCGCCTCGGTCAGGCAGTTCATCGAGTTGGCGGTGAACATGCCGGAACAGCTGCCGCAGGTGGGGCAGGCGTTCTCCTCGATGCGGAGGATGTCCTCGTCCGAGATGTTCTCGTTGACGGCGTCGCTGATCGCGTTGACCAGGTCGAGCTTGCGGACCGTGCCGTCGACCAGGGTGGCCTTGCCGGCCTCCATCGGGCCGCCGGAGACGAAGACCGTCGGGATGTTGAGGCGCATGGCGGCCATCAGCATGCCGGGCGTGATCTTGTCGCAGTTGGAGATGCAGATCAGCGCGTCCGCGCAGTGCGCCTCGACCATGTACTCGACGGAGTCCGCGATCAGGTCGCGGGACGGGAGGCTGTACAGCATTCCGCCGTGGCCCATCGCGATGCCGTCGTCGACGGCGATCGTGTTGAACTCGCGCGGCACGGCGCCCGCGGCCTTGATGGCCTCGGAGACGATCCGGCCGACCGGGGCCAGGTGGGTGTGGCCGGGGACGAACTCGGTGAAGGAGTTGGCGACCGCGATGATCGGCTTGCCGATGTCCTCGCTCGCTACGCCCGAGGCTCGCATAAGGGCGCGGGCGCCCGCCATGTTGCGGCCATGGGTGACAGTGCGGGACCTCAGCTGGGGCATCGTCTCTCGCTCCTTCGACATGTGCAGACTGTTCCCAGCCTACGCCTCCGGCTCCAAGATCTGGACACTGTGTCCGGTATGCGGGACGGGTTGCTCGGTGGGCGAGCCGGGGTCCGGGGCGTCGCTGGGGCGGGCGGGGGGTGCGGTACGCGAGGTGCGGGCAGCGGGCTACGGACAGCCGGCTCACGGGCAGCCGGCTCACGGGCAGCGCGGCACCTCGGTGGAGGACGAGGCCAGATGGAGGCGGGTGAAGGCGAGCGCCTCCGCCAGGTCGGCCTCGCGTTCGGCGGCGGACATGGCCCGCCGGGTGTTGACCTCGATGACGACGTGCCCGTCGAAGCCGGTGCGGGCCAGCCGCTCCAGGAGTTCGGCGCAGGGCTGGTCGCCGCGGCCGGGCACCAGGTGCTCGTCCTTGTTGGAGCCCTTGCCGTCGGCGAGGTGGACGTGGGCGAGCCGGTCGCCCATCCGCTCGACCATGGCAAGGCCGTCGGTGCGGGCCGTCGCCGTGTGCGAGAGGTCCACGGTGAAGTGGCGGTAGTCGTCGTTGGTGACGTCCCAGTCGGGGGCGTACGCGAGCATCTCGCGGTCCCGGTACCGCCAGGGGTACATGTTCTCGACGGCGAACCGGACGTCCGTCTCGTCCGCCATCCGCCAGATCCCCCTGACGAAGTCCCGCACATAGCTGCGCTGCCAGCGGAACGGGGGGTGCACGACGACGGTCGTCGCCCCGAGCTTCTCCGCGGCGGCGCGGGCCCGGCGGAGCTTCACCCACGGATCGGTGGACCAGACCCGCTGGGTGATCAGCAGACAGGGCGCGTGGACGGCCAGGATCGGCACCCGGTGGTGGTCCGAGAGCCTGCGCAGCGCCTCGATGTCTTGGCTGACGGGATCGGTCCACACCATGACCTCGACACCGTCGTAACCGAGACGCGCGGCGATCTCGAAGGCCGTCGACGTCGACTCCGGGTAGACGGAGGCCGTGGACAGGGCGACCTTCGCATCCGGGACGCGCACCACTGGTTCTGCCACTGGGCCAGCGTACGGGCACGGGCACGCCCCGCCGAGGGCCCCGGGCGGAAAGTGACGAGGGACATCACGGGGTCGGTCGAGGGGCGTCGGGGCGGGGCGGGGCGCATCACCCGGTCGGCGCGGCCGGCTCTCGGCCGCCGGAGCGGCGCGCTTCTCTCCCAGCCGCCGGCCCGGCCCGCTCTCAGCCGCCGGAGCGGCTCAGCGCGGCCCGCTCCGCCGGCAGATGGTCCAGGCGGCGCAGGATGACGCCCTCGCGCAGCGCCCACGGGCAGATCTCCAGCTCGTCGATCCCGAAGAGGTCCATGGCGCCCTCCGCGACCAGCGCCCCGGCCAGCAGCTGCCGGGCCCGGCCCTCCGAGACGCCGGGCAGCGCGAGGCGCTCCTCGACGGTCATCTCCGCGAGCCTCGGCACCCACTCCTCCAGCGCCTTGCGGGTGAGTCCGCGCTGGACGTACAGGCCGTCGGTGGAGCGCGCGGCGCCCGCGATCCGGGCGAGCTGCTTGAACGTCTTGGACGTGGCCACGACATGATTCGGACGCCCAAGGCGGGTGAACTCCCCGACGTTCCGGGCGATGCCGGCACGTACGTGGCGGCGCAGCGACTTCACGTCCGCCGGGTCCGGCGGATCGCCCGGCAGCCATCCGGCGGTCAGCCGGCCCGCGCCGAGCGGCAGCGAGACCGCCGCGTCCGGTTCCTCGTCGAGGCCGTACGCGACCTCCAGCGAACCACCGCCGATGTCCAGGACCAGCAGCCGCCCCGCCGACCAGCCGAACCAGCGGCGCACGGCGAGGAAGGTGAGCCGCGCCTCCTCCACCCCGCTCAGCACGGCGAGGTCGACGCCCGTCTCCTCCCGCACCCGGGCCAGCACCTGGTCCGCGTTGCTCGCCTCCCGCACCGCGGAGGTGGCGAACGGCAGGACGTCCTCGCACCCCTTGTCCTCGGCGGCCTGGAGCGCCTCGGTGATCGTGGCGACCAGCCGGTCCACGCCATGGGGGCCGATCGCTCCGTCGTCGTCGAGGAGTTCGGCCAGGCGCAGCTCCGCCTTGTGCGAGTGCGCCGGCAGCGGGCGGGCGCCGGGGTGCGCGTCCACCACCAGCAGGTGCACTGTGTTCGAACCCACGTCGAGGACTCCGAGTCTCATACCCGGAACGCTACCGGCAGCGCGGACTTACGCTTGGCCCGTGCCAAAGACGAAAAAGACGAAGCCGGGCAAAAGCGCAAAGACCAAGAATGCGAAGAAGCAGGACACGAAGCGGCAGGAAACGAAGCAGGAGATGCGACAGCAGGAAGTGACCGGACCGGACCGGTCCGAGGACGAGGTCGGCCTCGACTTCGCGCGTGCCTGGGTCGAGTTCCCCGATCCCGCCGACGACGAGCAGGTCTTCCGCTGCGACCTGACCTGGCTGACCTCCCGGTGGACATGCGTCTTCGGCAGCGGCTGCCAGGGCATCCAGGCGGGGCGCGCGGCCGACGGGTGCTGCACGCTGGGCGCGCACTTCTCGGACGAGGAGGACGAGGAGCGGGTGGCCGGCCATGTGGAGCGGCTGACGCCGGAGCTGTGGCAGTTCCACGACGTCGGCACGGAGTCGGGCTGGGTCGAGGTCGACGAGGACGGGGAGCGCCAGACGCGGCGCTGGAAGGGCTCGTGCGTCTTCCAGAACCGCCCGGGGTTCGCCGCCGGCGCGGGCTGCGCGCTGCACATCCTGGCGCTGCGGGAGGGCCGGGAGCCGCTGGAGACCAAGCCGGACGTGTGCTGGCAGCTGCCGATCCGGCGTACGTACGAGTGGATCGACCGGCCCGACGACACGCGTGTGCTCCAGGTGTCGATCGGCGAGTACGACCGCCGGGGCTGGGGGCCGGGCGGGCATGACCTGCACTGGTGGTGCACCTCGGCGACGTCGGCGCACGGCGCCGGGGAGCCGGTGTACGTGTCGTACCGCCCGGAGCTCACCGAGCTGATGGGCCGGGAGGGGTACGAGCGGCTGGTGGAGCTGTGCGAGCAGCGGCTGGCCTCGCTGCTGCCGATGGCCCCGCACCCCGCCGACCCGGCCTGACGGCGCCGGCCCCGGCCCCGCTCCGACGGGGCCGAGCCGCGTCCGACCGAGCCGCGTCCGGCCGAAGACGCCGATCCGGCCTGGCCGGGTCGGCCTGGCCGAAGGCGCCGCCCCGCCGACGGCCGCCCGCGTCCAGCGGCCCCTGCGGACCGCCCCGGTCCTGCTCGGGCCTGCCCGGCCCTTCCCCGCCGGGCCGCGCCGCACCGCACCGCAGCGCGCGCACCGGGCCGCGTCGGACCGCACCGGGCCGCGTCGCGCCGCGCCGCGCCCGTCAGCGTTTCAGCGCGGCGCGGTCCGGTTCGGTGGAGGGCTGCGGGGCGGACGGGTCCGGGGCCGGGGCGGAGTCGGTGGGGCCCGGTTCCGCGGGCGTCGGCGCGGAGCCGGTCGCCGCGGGCGCCGGCTCGCCCGGCCGCCCGGGCCCCGGCGGGAACGGGGGCCGGGGCGAGGGCGCGGACGGGCCGACGAGGGCGGGCACACCCGGGCGGTCCGGCACCCCGGAGGACGTCTCCGCCCCGCGCCCCCGGATCGCCACCACGGAACCGGACGGGGCGAGGGCGACGCGCGCGCTCCAGCGGCCGGCCGGTTCGCGCAGCCGGTCCACCACGATCCGGACCGTGACGCTCTCGCCCGCGCCCAGCGTCCCCGAGGAGTCGCTGAGGCGCAGCCATGACACGTCCGCGCGGGCCGACCAGGCGACCGCGGCGCCGCCCGACGCGGTCAGGCGGACCAGGGTCAGCGGGCCGGACGACCGGGCCTCGACGGCGAGCCCGCCGCGGCCGTCCGCCGTCGGTCCCGCGCTGATCACCTCGGCCGAGACGCCCGGCGCGCGGCCGTCCCCGAAGCGGTCGCCGGACCGGGGCCGGGCGTTGCCCGCGGTCTCGTAGTGGTCGTGCGGCGCGCCGGGGTCGTGGCGGAGGTCGGTCCCGGTCGCCGTGACCCAGGCGCCCTCGTGCCCCTCGCCGGGCTGCGGGGCCCCGCGGTAGGCGGTCCACAGCGCGATCACCGGGGCCGCGACGACCGTGGCCACCACCGTCGTCGTCACGACCCTGGCCCGCAGCCGGTCCCGGCGCGCGGCGTGGTCCTTCGGGTGCAGGGGGAACCCGGTCCGGTCGAAGCGCGGGCCGCCGGACCGGCCCCGGCGGGCGTGGGCCGACGCCACGTACGCGGAGGGCCGCGGCGCCGGCACGACCGGCAGCGCGGCGGCCGGGGTGATGGGCGTGCCCGGCCAGGGGCCGTCGGCGCCGACCCGCTCGGCGGCCCGGCGGCACCGGGGGCAGTCGTCGACATGGCGGACGAGCTCCCGGCACAGGGTGGCCGAGAGCAGGACGTGGCGGCCGTCGGTGAGCCGGGCGACGGTGGGGCAGTTGCCGGACTCGACCACGGCGAGGGCGGCCCGGGTGCGCTCCACCTCGCAGGCGGCGGCTGCCAGCAGCTCGCGGGCGGCGGCCGGTTCGAGGCCCAGCACGGAGGCGACGGCCTGCGGGGTGAGGCGGTGGCGCACGGCGAGTTCGAGCGCCTCGCGCTGCTCCGGGGTGGTGCCCGCCGCCTCGGGCCAGGCCAGCTGGGCGAGTTCGCGGCGGTGCGCCTCGGCGGTCTCGGCCGCGGCGGCGGCGCGGTCCTGGTCCGTCGGCGCGCCACCCGGCGCGCAGGGGGTCGAGGGGGCGGTCCCCGCGCCTGCGGGGGGCGTGCGGCGGCCGGCGCGCGCCCCCTGGGCGGCCGGTCCGCCCGGCTGCCCGCCCGCCCGCTTCGCCTCCCGCCGGCCCTCCCGGCCGCGCTGGGGCTCCCGCTCGGCCGGCTGTCCCCCGGACCGCCCGGCCTCGGGGTGATGCGCCCGGCGGCCCTGCCGCCGCTCGGCGAGCATGCGCAGGCACATCCACCTGGCCAGGGCGTACAGCCAGGATTTACGTTCCTCCTCGCCCTCCGGACACCGCGCGTCCTGCCGCTCCGCGATCGCCAGCACCCCGCCCAGCGCCTCGGTGGCGGCGTCGTGATCGCAGAGCACGGACAGGCAGTAGGTGAACAGGCCGTCGAGATGCGGCTCGTGGCGCACGGGGGGCCGCTGCGGCACAGGCTGCGTCGAGGAGTGGGGCGCACGTCGCCGTACCCGGTGTGCGCCGGTGGTGTGCGTGGGTGGCTCCAGCCTGCTGCTCGTCATCCGGTGACGGTAGGCAGCAGTGCACACACCTTTGGAGGCCCTTGCGTACATTTAACCCTTACGGGTGAACGTATCGCTCAAAAGGGGACAGGAATCCCTGATTCGGCGCCTTGAAATCTGCTAGCCCGTCGGGACGGGCACCGCGCCGACCGGCGCACGCCCGCGCTCAGGGCCCCTTGCCGGACCGCGCCGGAGCGCGCCGGGTGCCGCCGGACGCGCCTCCGCCGCCGCCCGGTCCCTTCCCGCCCCGCGCGGGGAACCCGCCGAAAACCCTGCGGGAGAAGCCCGCGAACCCCGCCGGAGAAGGCCGCCGGAGAAGCCCGCGCCGCCGGCCCCCGGGATCGCCGGGCGCGGGCCGGACGGCGCTGTCGTACCGCGCCTATACGGTTGCGCCATGGCTGCCCGTACGAAAACCGCGAAGGACCGGCCGTCCTACCGCTGCACCGAGTGCGGCTGGACGACGGCCAAATGGCTCGGCCGCTGCCCCGAATGCCAGGCGTGGGGGACGGTCGAGGAGTTCGGCGGCGCCCCCGCCGTGCGGACCACCGCGGCCGGCCGGGTGAGCGCCGCCGCCCTGCCCATCGGCCAGGTCGACAGCCGGCAGGCCGCCGCCCGGTCGACCGGCGTCGGCGAGCTGGACCGGGTGCTCGGCGGCGGTCTCGTCCCGGGCGCGGTCGTGCTGCTCGCGGGCGAGCCGGGGGTCGGGAAGTCGACGTTGCTGCTGGACGTGGCCGCCAAGGCGGCGAGCGACGACCACCGCACGCTGTACGTCACGGCCGAGGAGTCCGCGAGCCAGGTCCGGCTGCGCGCCGACCGGATCCGGGCGATCAACGACCATCTCTACCTCGCCGCCGAGACCGACCTGTCCGCGGTCCTCGGCCATCTGGACGCGGTCAAGCCGTCGCTCCTCGTCCTCGACTCCGTGCAGACCGTCGCCTCCCCCGAGATCGACGGGGCGCCGGGCGGCATGGCGCAGGTCAGGGAGGTGGCCGGCGCGCTCATCCGGGCGTCCAAGGAACGCGGCATGTCCACGCTCCTCGTCGGCCACGTCACCAAGGAGGGGGCGATCGCGGGACCGCGGCTGCTGGAGCACCTGGTCGACGTGGTGCTGTCCTTCGAGGGCGACCGCCATGCCCGGCTGCGCCTGGTGCGCGGCGTGAAGAACCGGTACGGCGCGACCGACGAGGTCGGCTGCTTCGAGCTGCACGACGAGGGCATCACCGGCCTCGCCGACCCGTCCGGGCTGTTCCTCACCCGCCGCGACGAGCCCGTGCCGGGCACCTGTCTGACCGTCACCCTGGAGGGCAAGCGCCCGCTCGTCGCCGAGGTCCAGGCGCTCACGGTCGACTCCCAGATCCCCTCGCCCCGGCGCACCACCTCCGGGCTGGAGACGTCCCGGGTGTCGATGATGCTGGCGGTGCTGGAGCAGCGCGGCCGGATCAGCGCGCTCGGCAAGCGGGACATCTACAGCGCGACCGTCGGCGGGGTGAGGCTCTCCGAGCCCGCCGCGGACCTGGCGGTCGCCCTGGCCCTGGCCAGCGCCGCGAGCGACACCCCCCTCCCCAAGAACCTGGTGGCGATCGGCGAGGTCGGGCTCGCGGGCGAGGTCAGACGGGTCACGGGGGTCCAGCGCAGGCTCGCCGAGGCGCACCGACTGGGCTTCACCCACGCACTGGTTCCACCCGACCCGGGCAGGATTCCAGCCGGTATGAAGGTCATAGAAGTCGCCGATATGGGTGACGCGCTCAGAGTGCTCCCGCGCCGGGCTCGCGCACAGGCCCCCCAGGAGGAGGAAGCGCGCCGGTAGACTTTGCCCTGGTCTCGCCCGTCCGTACGAACGGTATGAGGAACGTAAGGGCACCGCCAACCCGCGACCGGAGGAGTGCAGTGGCAGCCAGCGACCGGGCAACATCGCCCGGAAAGTCCGGCCAAAGCACCGGTGGCGAGGCGCTCATGCGCACCTCGCTGTCCGCCGTCGCGCCCGGAATGGCGCTGCGCGACGGGCTGGAGCGCATCCTCCGCGGCAACACCGGCGGGCTCATCGTGCTCGGCATGGACAAGACGGTCGAGTCGATGTGCACCGGCGGATTCGTGCTGGACGTGGAGTTCACCGCGACGCGCCTGCGCGAGCTGGCCAAGCTCGACGGGGCGCTGATCCTCGACAAGGACATGACCAAGATCCTGCGCGCGGGCGTGCAGCTGGTCCCGGACGCCTCCATTCCCACGGAGGAGACGGGCACCCGCCACCGCACCGCGGACCGGGTCTCCAAGCAGTGCAACTTCCCGGTGGTCTCGGTCTCGCAGTCGATGCGGCTGATCGCGCTGTATGTGAACGGGGAGCGCCGGGTCCTGGAGGAGTCCGCCGCGATCCTCTCCCGGGCCAATCAGGCCCTCGCCACCCTGGAGCGGTACAAGCTCCGCCTCGACGAGGTCGCGGGCACGCTGTCGGCGCTGGAGATCGAGGACCTGGTGACGGTCCGGGACGTGGCGGCCGTCGCGCAGCGCCTGGAGATGGTCCGCCTGATCGCGGCGGAGATCGCGGAGTACGTGGTGGAGCTGGGCACCGACGGCCGGCTCCTGGCGCTCCAGCTGGACGAGTTGATCGCGGGCGTGGAGCCGGAGCGCGAGCTGGTCGTGCGCGACTACGTGCCGGAGCCGACCGCGAAGCGGTCCCGCACGGTCGCGGAGGCGCTGGCCGAGCTCGACTCGCTCACCCACACCGAGCTGCTGGAGCTTCCGGTGGTGGCGAGGGCGCTGGGGTACAGCGGCTCGCCGGAGACGCTCGACTCGGCGGTCTCGCCGCGCGGCTTCCGGCTGCTGGCGAAGGTGCCGCGGCTGCCGGGGGCGATCATCGACCGGCTGGTGGAGCACTTCGGCGGCCTGCAGAAGCTCCTCGCCGCCAGCGTCGACGACCTCCAGACGGTCGACGGCGTGGGCGAGGCGCGGGCGCGCAGCGTCCGCGAGGGTCTTTCGCGGCTGGCCGAGTCGTCGATCCTCGAACGGTACGTCTGAGCCGGTTCGCGAGAGCCGGCGCTGCTGAGCCCGTATGTCCGAACCTGCACGTCCGAACCTGCACGTCCGGGCCCGCGCGTCCGAGCGCTCCCCGGCCGGGCTCCGGACCCGCCCGTCTGCGAGCCCGGCCCGGTCCCCGGCTCCGACGGCTGCCCCGCGGGGCTCAGTCCTTGGTGAGGACGAACGAGGCGCGCTGCACCGGCTCGCCCGGCGCCTTCGCCTCGACCAGATACGTGCCGGGCCGCGCGTCGCCCGCGGGGGCGGTCGCGCAGTGCGCGTCGCTCTTCTTGCGGTCCCACTCCACGGTGTGGACGACGGTCGTGCCCGCCGGGATGCTCAGCAGCAGGCTTCCCGGGTTGCGCGGGCAGTCCTTGGAGGACCACACCTGGCGGTCGTCGCCGCCCGCCTCGGTGATGGTGAGCACCGTGCTCTTCGGGCCGAAGTCGGCCTTGCAGGTGGTGGACGAGGTGTTCCTGGCGACCAGCCGGAACTTCGGCTTCTCGCCCGGGGCGTAGCTGATCTCGGTGTTCAGGCTCAGCTGGAGGGCGGCCGGGACGCAGTCGGGGAGCGACGAGCCCGCCGGGACCTGCTGGGCGGTCGTCGCCCCGCCGTCGCCCCCGGCGCCTCCGGTCCCGGCGCCACCGCCCGTACCGGCGTCGCCGCCCCTGCCGTTCGCCGAGCCGGCGTCCGTGCCGCCGTCGTCCGGACCGCCGCCCGAGTCGCCCGGCTCGTCGCGGCCGCCCGGCTGTTGGGTGATGGCCGGGCCCGAGGGGGTGGGCCCGGGCGTGATCGAGCGCGCGGGGCTCGACCCGCCGGACCGCGAGTCGTCCGCGTTCCGCTTGCCGCCGTGGGAGGTGACGGCCCATACGATCAGCAGCGCGAGCAGGGCGACCAGCGCCAGCGCTACGGCCCTCCGGCGCCAGTAGATGGCGGAGGGAAGCGGCCCGATCGGATTACGCAAAGATCCCACGCCGCAAACTGTACGAGAGATCCGGACCAACTCCCGCCCCACCCGCCGCCAGAGCGCCAAGTTTTACGCATCATCATCTCGGTTCGGCCCTCTTCCGCCCCGTTCCGGCATCGCCCGGGCGGACCACCCCCAACGGTTGACTACCCTCGGTCAGATGGATAGTTCAGCCACTGCCCCGCTCTACCGGGACGTCCTCGACTTCGCGCATGACACGCCGTCATGGGTGCAACATCTGGCCGAAGCCTGGACGGAGTTCGGTCTCCTGGTCTTCGGCGTCCTGTTCATCACCGGGTGGTGGCGGGCCCGTCGCGCGGACGAGGGCGCCCTCGCGCTGGCGGTGCTCGCCCCCGTCGCCACGGCCTTCGGCTATGTGGTCAGCGAGGTGCTGAAGTCGTTCGTGAACGAGGAGCGCCCGTGCCGCGCGGTGGCCGGGGCGGCGGCGTCGCTGGTGCCGTGTCCGCCGGCGGGCGACTGGTCGTTCCCCAGCAACCACTCCGCGATCGCGGGCGCGGCGGCCGTCGCCCTGACGCTCTCCCGGCCCCTGCTGGCCTGGCTCACCGTGCCGATGGCCCTGCTGATGGCGTTCTCCCGGGTCTTCGTCGGCGTGCACTATCCGCATGACGTGGCGGTCGGCCTGGTCATGGGCGCGGCGGTGTCGGCGGCGGTCGTCCTGCTGCTGCGCCGCCCCACCCGGTCGCTGGCCCTGACGGTACGGAGCAGCGGGGCGCCGGTCGCCGCCCTGGTCTCCGGCCCGGGCACGGGGGCGGGGGCGGGGGCCGCGACGCGGAGCGCCGGCCGGGGACGACGGCACGCCAGGCGGCGCTGACCCCAAAGCCGCCCGGCCCGAGCGGAACCCCGGCGGGCGGCGGGCCCCCGGGGCGACGGCGGGCCTCCGGAGCGACGCCGGGCCCCGGAACGGCGGCGGGCCCCGGCGCCCGCCGCTCCCGTCCCCGCCCGTCGGGATCCGCTCCGCGCCCTTGGGCCGGTTGCCGGACACCGGTGGGACAAGACGGGTGGCATTATCACCCCAAGGGCCCCCCGGAGCGGCGACACCGCCGTGCGCGGGACCGTCGTCCGTTCTTCCGTGCCAGGATCGTCCGTGCGATGACTGCCATGACTGCGACCCAGACGTCCCCCGCCGCCCTCCACACTCCCGTCATCGGGTGGTTCGAACAGCACGCCCGCGATCTGCCCTGGCGCCGCCCCGAAGCGGGCGCCTGGGGTGTGATGGTGAGCGAGTTCATGCTGCAGCAGACCCCCGTCAACCGGGTCCTCCCGGTCTACGAGCAGTGGATGACCCGCTGGCCCCGCCCGGCCGACCTGGCCGCCGAACCGCCCGGCGAGGCGGTCCGCGCCTGGGGCCGGCTCGGCTACCCGCGCCGGGCGCTGCGCCTGCACGGCGCCGCCCAGGCCATAACGGAACGGCACGGCGGCGACGTGCCGAGCGAGCACGCCCAGCTGCTCGCGCTGCCCGGCATCGGCGAGTACACCGCGGCGGCCGTGGCCTCGTTCGCGTACGGGCAGCGTCACGCGGTGCTCGACACGAACGTCCGCCGGGTGTTCGCCCGGGCCGCGACCGGCATCCAGTACCCGCCGAACGCGACCACCGCCGCCGAGCGCAAGCTGGCCCGCGCGCTGCTCCCCGAGGACGACGAGCGGGCGGCCCGCTGGGCCGCCGCGACGATGGAGCTCGGCGCCCTCGTCTGCACCGCGAAGAACGAGGACTGCGCCCGGTGCCCGATCGCCGCGCAGTGCGCCTGGCGGCTGGCCGGGAAGCCCGCCCACCAGGGGCCCCCGCGGCGCGGTCAGGCGTACGCCGGCACCGACCGGCAGGTGCGCGGGCGGCTGCTCGCCGTGCTCCGCGACGCCGTGGCCCCGGTCCAGCAGTCGGCGCTGGACGCCGTCTGGGACGAGCCGGTGCAACGCGCCAGGGCGCTGGACGGCCTGGTCGCGGACGGCCTGGTCGAGCCGCTGGCCGGCGGCCTCTACCGGCTGCCGCTGAGCTGAACCGCCCGCCCCGCGCCCCTCCCCCGCCCCGCGCGATCCGCCCCGCGGCCGCTGTTACACAACCGATGGACAGCCGTGCGTCGGCGTATGGCTGCTCCGCACAACCTCGTGACAACGGCTCCGTAACGTCGTCGACGTCGGCCCGACCGAAGCACCTGGCCGACGGCGGTGACACGGGGTTCCACGGGGACGGAGGCGGTTGGAATGGCACAGGGTGAGGTACTCGGGTTCGAGGAGTACGTCCGCACCCGGCAGGACGCGCTGCTGCGCAGCGCGCGCCGGCTGGTCCCCGACCCGGTGGACGCGCAGGACCTGCTGCAGACCGCCCTGGCCCGCACGTACGGCCGCTGGGACGGCATCGCCGACAAGTCCCTCGCCGACGCCTACCTGCGCCGCGTCATGATCAACACCCGTACCGAGTGGTGGCGGGCCCGCAAGCTGGACGAGGTCCCCACCGAGCAGCTGCCCGACGCGAGCGTCGAGGACGGCACCGAGCAGCGCGCCGACCGCGCCCTGCTGATGGACGTGCTGGGCGTCCTGGCTCCGAAGCAGCGCAGCGTGGTCGTGCTGCGACACTGGGAGCAGATGAGTACGGAGGAGACGGCTGCCGCGCTCGGCATGTCGACCGGTACGGTGAAGAGCACGCTGCACCGTGCGCTGGCGCGCCTGCGCCAGGAGCTGGAGAGCCGTGAGGCGGCGAGCCGGGAGGCCGCGCTCGCCGAGCGGCGGAGGCCGGCGTCGGCCGGTCATGCTCCGGCCGACGGCGCCGCGGTGCGCGCACGGGCGACCGCCCGGGTGCCGGCGCGTGCGGGCAGGCGTGTGGACGAACGGGGGCGGGAGCGGTGCGCGGCCTGAGAGCCGACGATGACGGCTGCAACGGCGACGCCGACCGCGACGGCGGGCGCGGCGGCGGGGAGCGGAGGGGCCGGGTCCTGTGGGCCGGTCTGGCGGCGGGCGCCACGGCCCTGACCGGGCTCGTCGCCTTCGGGCTGCTCGCGGCCGGCTGCTCCGCCGGCGGCACCGGCACGCGCGACGAGGGTCCGGCGGGCTCCCAGCCGGTGGCCCAGGTCACGCCCAGCCCCGGCACCACGTCCACGGCCCGGCCCACGCCCCGGGTCGACCCGGTGAAGCTGGTCAAGGCCGACCCGAAGGTCAGCGAGCGGGTCAGGGCCGATCTGAAGCCCTGCGCCGGCTCCGAGTACCCGGTGGACACCTCGTACGGGACGCTGACCGGCGGGTCCTCCCCCGATGTCGTGGTGAACGTGATGACCTGCGCCGACTCGGTGGGCGTCGGCACGTACGTGTACCACCGGGAGCCCGACGGCGCGTACCGCAACGTGTTCACGGTGGAGCAGCCCGCCGTGTACGGCACCATCGACCGCGGTGATCTGGTGGTGACGGCCCAGGTGTACGAGAAGAAGGACGCGGTCGCGTACCCCTCGGGCGAGGAAGTGATCACCTACCGCTGGGCGGGCAGCCGGTTCGAGGAGCACGACCGGGTGTACAACGACTTCAACCGAGCCGTCGGCAACGGGACAGCCGGACTCCCGGAATCCGCCGAGCCGGTGGGAAACTGAGGGCAGTCCGATGGCCGAGACCCATGTCCTGTTCGTCGAGGACGACGACGTCATCCGCGAAGCCACCCAGCTGGCGCTGGAGCGCGACGGTTTCGCGGTCACCGCGATGCCCGACGGTCTGTCGGGCCTCGACGCGTTCCGGGCCGACCGCCCCGACATCGCCCTGCTCGACGTGATGGTGCCGGGCCTGGACGGGGTCAGCCTCTGCCGCCGGATCCGCGACGAGTCCACGGTCCCCGTGATCATGCTGTCGGCCCGGGCGGACTCGATCGACGTGGTGCTGGGCCTGGAGGCCGGCGCCGACGACTACGTCACCAAGCCGTTCGACGGGGCGGTCCTGGTCGCCCGCATCCGTGCCGTGCTGCGGCGCTTCGGGCACGCCTCGGGCGGGCAGCCGGGCGGCGGCGAGCAGGAGCCCCGACCCGCCGGCGGGGTGCTGGTCTTCGGCGACCTGGAGGTCGACACCGAGGGCATGGAGGTCCACCGGGGCGGCGAGCAGGTGGCGCTGACCCCGACCGAGATGCGGCTGCTGCTGGAGTTCTCCGCCGCCCCCGGCACCGTGCTCTCCCGCGACAAGCTCCTGGAGCGCGTCTGGGACTACGGCTGGGGCGGCGACACCCGGGTCGTCGACGTCCACGTACAGCGCCTGCGCACGAAGATCGGCCAGGACCGGATCGAGACGGTCCGCGGGTTCGGCTACAAGCTCCGGCCATGAGGCGGCCGACGCTGCGGACGAGCGTCCGCTGGAAGATCAGCATCGCGATCGCCGCGGTCGGCGCGCTGACCGCGGTGGCGCTCAGCTTCGTCGTCCACAACGCCGCCCGGGTCTCGATGCTGGAGAACGCGCGCGAGGTCCAGCTGACCCGGCTGACGTACGCGCAGCTGCTGTACGAGGCGAAGAAGCCGCAGAAGGCCGACCCCCGGTTCGGCGCCAAGCTCAACGACCCGATGATGCCGAGCAGCCTGCGCGCGGAGACCCGGAAGAACCGCCGGGCCACGCATGTCGAGATGCTGCGGAACGGCGTGCCCGACGTGTGGGCGGCGGTCCCGGTCGGCAACGACGACGTGCTCTCCCTGCACAGCCGCTTCACCGGCCGCAGCGCCAAGATCATGGGCGATCTCGACCGGGCGCTGATCATCGGCTCGGTCTCGGTGGTGCTCGGCAGCTGTGCGCTGGGCGTGCTGATCGGCGGGCAGCTGTCGCGCCGGCTGCGCAAGGCCGCCGCGGCGGCGGGCAGGGTCGCCCAGGGCAATACGGACGAACGGGTCCGGGAGGCCGTCGGCGGGGTCGTCATGGACGAGACCGACGAGCTGGCCCGCGCGGTGGACGCGCTGACGGACGCGCTGAACGAACGGATCGAGGCGGAGCGCCGGGTCACCGCGGACATCGCGCACGAGCTGCGGACCCCGGTGACCGGTCTGCTGACGGCGGCCGAGCTGCTGCCGCCGGGCCGCCCCACCGAACTGGTGCGGGACCGGGCGCAGGCGCTGCGGACCCTGGTCGAGGACGTGCTGGAAGTGGCCCGGCTGGACAGCGCGTCGGAGCGGGCCGAACTCCAGGAGATCGCGCTGGGCGAGTTCGTCAGCCGGCGGATCGCCCTGCTGGACCCGGACGTGCGGGTGCGGGTCGTCCACGAGTCCTGGGTCAGCACCGATCCGCGCCGGCTGGAACGCATCCTCGGCAATCTGCTCGGGAACGCCGCCAAGCACGGGGCGACCCCGGTGGAGATCACGGTCGAGGGCCGCGTGGTGCGGGTCCGCGACCACGGGCCCGGATTCCCGGCGGCGCTGCTGCGCGAGGGCCCGAGCCGGTTCCGTACCGGGAGCAGTGACCGGGCCGGGCACGGGCACGGGCTGGGGCTGACCATCGCGGCCGGTCAGGCACGGGTCCTCGGGGCCCGGCTGACCTTCCGCAACGCGGCCCCGGAGGGGGCGGCGGAGGGGACGGGCGGGGCCATCGCCGTGCTGTGGCTGCCCGAGCACGCGCCGACGAACACCGGCAGCTTCCCGGTGCTGCGCGTGTCCGAGCAGCGGGCGGCGGAGGACGGCACGGCGAAGAACGCGCCCTCCGGCGCCTGAGGGCCGGGCCGACGGTCCTCGGACGCCATCGGCGCGCGTGTCCCGGGCCCGGGAGCGCCCGACGCGCCGTCGGCGCGTCCGAGGCCGGGGGCGGGCGCCATCGGTGTCTCCGGCGGAGGCCCTGACGGGCCGTGCCGGGCCCTCGCGGCGGGGGCCCGGGGCGTCGTACGCGCGGAAGCCCGCCGCGGGGGCCCGGCACGGGACCGGTGGCCGGGAGGGACCCGGCCAGGAGGCGCCGGCGATGGTGTGCCGACCGTGGTGTGCCGGCGGCGGCCGGGTCAGACCCGGACGCCCTCCTTGTGCAGGAACGAGACCGGGTTCACCGCGGAGCCGTAGTCGGCGGTGCGGCGGATCTCGAAGTGCAGGTGCGGGCCGCTGGAGTTGCCGGTGTTGCCGGAGAGCGCGATCCGCTCGCCGGTCGTCACCTTCTGACCGACGTACACGTCGATCTCCGAGAGGTGCGCGTACTGCGAGTACGTGCCGTTGCCGTGCTTGATCACGACGGCGTTGCCGTACGCGGGGCCGTCGCCGCCGCCGTTCGGGCCGGCCTTCACGACGACGCCGGTGTGCGCGGCCTTGACCTTGGTGCCGATCGGCACGGCGAAGTCCTGGCCGGAGTGCTTGTGGGCCCAGCGGCTGCCGTCGTTGCCGAAGCTCGCGCTCAGCTCGTAGTGGCTCACCGGCTTCTGCCAGCTGCGGGCCTTCTTCAGGGCCGCCTGCCGGGCCGCCGCGCGCTCGGACTTGGCGGCCTTCGCGGCTTTGCCCTGCACGGCCGCCTGCTTGGCGACCGACTCGGCCGCGACGGCGTCGATCAGCGGCGCGGACGCGGGGGAACCCGTCACACCGGCCGCGAACGCGGCGCCCGCGCCCAGCGCCATCGTCGCTCCCAGGCCGACCGCCAGCACGGTGCCACGGACACGGGACAGGGACGGACGGCGGGGGTGCTGGAACGAAACGCGCTTCGACATATGCGGGATTCCTCCGGGATGACGGGATCCGACGGTTTCGCCGGACTGGCCATCCCTTGGTAACCCGCACCCACATCTCCGCTCAAACACCCCATCTACGAACAAAAGCCGTAGCCGGCATGCCCGACGATGGCGCCTTCCGGCCCACCCGGACCCGGCGCATCGCCACCGGAGCTCCACCCGGGAAGGGTTCAGCCGCAGCTCGAAAACCCCAGAAAAGGACTAAACCCGACCATTCGCGTTTCTTCTACTCCGGCACCGGAGCCCCCACCGGGACGGGGGCGCACGCGAATGTCCGGTTCACACCGTTTTCCCCTATGTGCCGTAGTAGTGCCGGTAGGGGCTGTGTGCCTTGTCACCGCCGAGGGCCCCGCAGGCCGTCCGTTCCGGGCCCTTCACCTGCCCTCCGGTCGCGGATTCTCCGCCCGCCCGGCCCGCCCGCCGGCCCCGCCCGCGTCCCGTGCCCCGCCCCGTGCCCGCCCCTCGCCCACCTCCGCCCCGGGCAGCACGAAGACGGGCGCGGGCACGGGCCGGGGCACGGGCACAGGCACGGGCCCGGGCACAAGCACGGGCGTCAAAAGGGGCTGCCCCGGAACCGTTCAACGGTCCGGGGCAGCCCCTTCGGTCGTTCAGACGCGCGTCGGCGTCCTCACACGCGCGGTCACACGTCCTTCGAGAGGTTCGGGCCCGCGCCGCCCGCCGCCTGCTCGATCGGCGGGACGTCGGGCAGCGCCGACTTCTCCTCGCCGCGGAAGGTGAACGTCTTCTCCTCGCCCTCGCCCTCGGTGCCGACGACCACGATGTGGCCGGGGCGCAGCTCGCCGAAGAGGATCTTCTCGGAGAGGATGTCCTCGATCTCGCGCTGGATCGTCCGGCGCAGCGGCCGGGCGCCCATCACGGGGTCGTAGCCCTTCTTCGCCAGGAGCGACTTGGCGTCCGAGCTGAGCTCGATGCCCATGTCGCGGTCCTTCAGGCGCTCGTCCACCTTGGCGAGCATGAGGTCGACGATCTGGATGATGTCGTCCTCGCTGAGCTGGTGGAAGACGACCGTGTCGTCGACACGGTTGAGGAACTCGGGGCGGAAGTGCTGCTTGAGCTCTTCGTTGACCTTGCTCTTCATCCGCTCGTAGCCGGTCTTGACGTCGCCCTGGGCGGCGAAGCCCAGGTTGAAGCCCTTGGAGATGTCCCGGGTCCCGAGGTTGGTCGTCATGATGATGACCGTGTTCTTGAAGTCCACGACCCGACCCTGGGAGTCGGTCAGACGACCGTCCTCCAGAATCTGGAGCAGGGAATTGAAGATATCGGGATGGGCCTTCTCGACCTCGTCGAAGAGGACGACGGAGAACGGCTTGCGGCGCACCTTCTCGGTGAGCTGGCCGCCCTCTTCGTAACCCACGTAACCGGGGGGAGAACCGAAGAGGCGGGAAACCGTGTGCTTCTCGCTGAACTCCGACATGTCGAGAGCGATCAGCGCGTCCTCGTCGCCGAAGAGGAATTCGGCGAGCGTCTTCGAGAGCTCGGTCTTACCGACGCCGGACGGGCCGGCGAAGATGAACGAACCACCGGGACGCTTCGGGTCCTTCAGGCCGGCCCGCGTACGGCGGATCGCCTGGGAAAGGGCCTTGATGGCGTCCTTCTGGCCGATGACGCGCTTGTGGAGCTCGTCCTCCATGCGCAGCAGACGCGAGGACTCCTCCTCGGTCAGCTTGAAGACGGGAATGCCGGTCGCGGTGGCGAGGACCTCGGCGATCAGCTCGCCGTCGACCTCGGCCACGACGTCCATGTCGCCGGCCTTCCATTCCTTCTCGCGCTTGGCCTTCGCGGCGAGGAGCTGCTTCTCCTTGTCGCGCAGGGACGCGGCCTTCTCGAAGTCCTGCGAGTCGATCGCGGACTCCTTGTCGCGGCGGACGCCCGCGATCTTCTCGTCGAACTCGCGGAGGTCCGGCGGCGCGGTCATCCGGCGGATGCGCATCCGGGAACCGGCCTCGTCGATCAGGTCGATCGCCTTGTCCGGCAGGAAGCGGTCCGAGATGTACCGGTCGGCCAGCGTCGCGGCCTGGACCAGTGCCTCGTCCGTGATGGAGACGCGGTGGTGGGCCTCGTAGCGGTCGCGCAGACCCTTGAGGATCTCGATCGCGTGCGGCAGCGACGGCTCGGCGACCTGGATGGGCTGGAAGCGGCGCTCCAGCGCGGCGTCCTTCTCCAGGTGCTTGCGGTACTCGTCGAGCGTCGTGGCGCCGATGGTCTGCAGCTCGCCGCGGGCCAGCATCGGCTTCAGGATGCTGGCGGCGTCGATCGCGCCCTCGGCGGCGCCCGCGCCCACCAGAGTGTGGAGCTCGTCGATGAACAGGATGATGTCGCCGCGGGTGCGGATCTCCTTGAGGACCTTCTTCAGGCGTTCCTCGAAGTCACCGCGGTAGCGGGAGCCGGCGACCAGGGCGCCGAGGTCCAGGGTGTAGAGGTGCTTGTCCTTGAGGGTCTCGGGCACCTCGCCCTTGACGATGGCCTGGGCCAGCCCCTCGACGACGGCCGTCTTGCCGACGCCGGGCTCGCCGATGAGCACCGGGTTGTTCTTGGTGCGGCGGGACAGCACCTGCATGACCCGCTCGATCTCCTTCTCGCGCCCGATGACCGGGTCGAGCTTGGACTCGCGGGCCGCCTGGGTGAGGTTCCGGCCGAACTGGTCGAGCACCAGGGACGTGGAAGGGGTGCCTTCCGCGGGTCCGCCCGCGGTGGCCGCCTCCTTGCTGCCGGAGTAGCCGGAGAGCAGCTGGATGACCTGCTGCCGCACCCGGTTGAGGTCGGCTCCGAGCTTCACGAGGACCTGGGCGGCGACGCCCTCGCCCTCGCGGATCAGGCCGAGCAGGATGTGCTCGGTGCCGATGTAGTTGTGGCCGAGCTGGAGGGCCTCGCGGAGCGACAGCTCCAGGACCTTCTTGGCCCGGGGCGTGAAGGGGATGTGCCCGGACGGGGCCTGCTGGCCCTGGCCGATGATCTCCTCCACCTGCTGGCGGACCGCCTCGAGCGAGATCCCGAGGCTCTCCAGGGCCTTAGCGGCGACACCCTCACCCTCGTGGATCAGGCCCAGGAGGATGTGCTCGGTGCCGATGTAGTTGTGGTTGAGCATCCGGGCTTCTTCCTGAGCCAGGACGACAACCCGCCGCGCGCGGTCGGTGAACCTCTCGAACATCGTTAATCGCTCCTCAGAGCGGTCAGGCAGTAAGGGGTCGGTCCCCTCCCTGTCCTTCCGCAGCTTAGTCCCGCAAGCGGGGACCGCTCATTCCAACTGCCGACACCGTCCGGATCCGCCCCCGCTCGCGAGGACGGACGTGCCGCTTCGCGATCGCCCGAACGCCCGAAACGCCGACATCTGCTCCAACCCGATGGTGCGAGACGATGTTCCCGCAGGCCAGGCAGATACGCCTTTCGCCAGTACGCCGACGGCGAACGTCAGATCCGTCGGCCCGGGTGCCGTCCCTCCCCACTAGGGATGTCTTACCCGCAATTACAGACAGTCCATGCGACGCGCGGCGGTTCCCTCCGCTACGGGCGAACATTTTTGCGCCGCCGAACCCTTCCGTGCTCCCCCCGTCGACACGCTGTGCGTCCGGGCGGGGACGCCGCGTAGCGAAGACGCGTGACTCCGGAGGCCGCCGGGCCGTTCCCCCGGCATGGCGAACACCTCCCCGCCGCCTTCTCCGCCGTCGCCCGGCGACGGGCGGGAGGGGCATGACGAGGGCGCGCGCTGGGCGCGGTGGTACGAGCACGAGCTCGGCTGGGCCACCGAGGGCACCGCGCCGGTCCGGCTGTTGACCGGGCTGCTGTTCGACGTCCTGGAGGTGCCGGCGGTCGTGGGCCGCGCGGTGCTGCGCCGGGTGGGCCGCACCGGTCCGGTGGCGTCGACCGGGTCGCGGACGAGTCTGCTGGTGGCGGCGGGCGCCGCCGAGGAACTGCCCGGGCTGCTCGACTGGCTGGAGTGGCGCGGGGTCACCCTCTCGTTGACCGCCGTCGGCAAGGGCGGCCGGATCGCCGCGCCGGTGCCGCCCGGTGGGGCGCCCGGCCGGTCAGGGGCCGCCGTCTGGCTGCGGCCCCCCGGACTGCCGCGCGAGGGAGAGCCTGCGCTCCCGGACCTCGTCGGCCTCGGGAGCAGCGGTGGGGATGCTCCCGATCTCGTGCGGCTGGTGGACGCGGTGGCGTCGGAATGCCACCGGGCCCGGTTGACGTATGCCCGCGCGGGGCGGTCGACCGGGGGGTCGGCAGCTCAGCTGTTGGCTTCCTCGTAGGCCTTGCGGATATCGGCGGGAACGCGGCCGCGGTCATTCACGTTGTGGCCGTTCTCGCGCGCCCACTTACGGATCTCCGCGGTGTCCTTGCCGCCGCCCGCGGCGGCACGGCCCCGGCCGCGGCCGGATGCCGCGCGGCCTCCGGTGCGCCGACCGCTCTTGGTGTACGGCTCGAGAAGACCGCGGAGCTTGTCCGCGTTGCTCGTCGTGAGGTCAATCTCGTAGGTCTTGCCGTCCAGAGCGAACGTGACCGTCTCGTCCGCCTCGCCGCCGTCGAGGTCGTCCACAAGAAGGACCTGAACCTTCTGTGCCACCGGATTTCCTTTCATCGAAAATGCAGTACGCGGAAAGGAAACCGCTTTTCTCCGGAAAACTCAAACCCTCGGCAGAGGTTCAGGATCGCGGGAAGCCGGGAAACATGCGCGATTCGGACATAGGGCCACGGCTTCTTGCGACCGTCACAGGTGCAGAAGCATCCGGCTGTTGCCCAAGGTGTTCGGCTTCACCCGTTCGAGCCCCAGGAACTCCGCCACGCCCTCGTCATAGGAACGCAGCAGCTCGCTGTAGACATCTCCGTCGACCGGCGTCTCTCCGATCTCCACGAAGCCGTGCTTCGCGAAGAAGTCGACTTCGAAGGTCAGGCAGAAAACCCGGCGCACGCCCAGCCAACGGGCGGTCTGCAACAACTTGTCCAGTACTCGGTGCCCGACTCCGGCGCCCCGGATGCCGTGATCGACCGCGAGAGTACGCACTTCGGCCAGGTCTTCCCACATGACGTGCAACGCGCCGCATCCGACGACCCGGGCGTCCTCGTCGCGTTCCGCGACCCAGAACTCCTGGATGTCCTCGTAAAGCGTCACGGTGGCTTTGTCGAGCAGGATGCCTTCCCGTACGTACCCATCGAGGAGACGGCGGACCGAAGCCACATCGCTGGTCCTGGCCCGGCGGACGGTGACGGGCGTCTTTATAACCGACGGCTCGGTATGGAAATCGGTATGCGGTAGCTCTGAGGACATACCCCCGACGCTATCGTCCGGGCGCCGGCCGGACGTCATCGGCCGGAACTCCGGCCCCCCGTCCGGCCCGTTGTACGGGCTGTTGTCCGGTCGGATGTCCCGCCTGTCCGGTCGGATCTCCCGCCCCGATGTCCCGCCCGGTCCGCGGAGTCCCGGTCCTCCCGTTCATCCGGCGCTCCGCCCGCCTCTTCGTCCGCCGGCCGGGCCTCTTCATCCGCCGGTCCGTCTTCTTCCGCCGGTCGGGCCTCTTCATCCATCGCCGGCCGGTCCTCTTCGCCGGGTGATTCGTCCGGCGGCCGGTCCTCTTCGCCGGGTGATTCGTCCGGCGGAGGACGGTTCGGAACTCCGGGCGGGACTTCGGGCGGGACTTCGGGTGAAATGCCGGGCGGGGCTTCGGCCGGTTCGGCCGGCACCTCGCTCCCGGAAGGCGCGGGCGCGTCCGACGGTGCGGGGCGGATGATTCGCACGGCGTCCCGGAGCGCCTCGCGCTGTTCGGCCGACATCATGCCGAAGAAGGCGACGAGGGCGGCCGCCGGATTGTCACTGCGCGACCACGCCTCGTTCATCAGTGCGGCCGAGTAGGCGGCGCGGGTGGAGACCGCCGTATATCGATATGCGCGGCCGTCGACTTCCCTGCGCACCCAGCCCTTCTGATGGAGATTGTCCATTACCGTCATGACGGTGGTGTAGGCGATGGAGCGTTCCCGCTGGAGGTCCTCCAGCACTTCCCGCACGGTGACCGGGCGGTTCCATTGCCAGACCCGTGTCATCACGGCGTCTTCGAGCTCTCCCAATTGACGGGGCACAATGTCATTTTAGTGCCAATTGTCCGGAATGCCGGGTTATTGGCATGGCAAAAGGGCGCACGGCTCCGAGGAACCGTGCGCCCTTTCGGTGCGTACGACGGGGACGCCGGGCGTCGTGCGCGGTGCGCTCAGGCGCCGCCGCCCCGGGAAGCCTGCTGGACCGGCTCGGCGCGGCTCATCACCGCGTCCACGGCCGCGTCTTCCTTGGCCTTGTTGGGACCGCCCTGGCTCTTGATGATCGTCACGATCAGATAGATGAAGAAGACGGCCATCACCACGGGAGGCAGGAGCGCCGATACATAGTCCATGGTTTCCAGAGTAACGAGGCCGGTGCGGCCCGCCGCGCGCGCCCTCGGGGTGGCGGCGAGGTCATCCGGCGGCGCGCGGCCGCCCCACGGTCCGCTGCCCGGGCGGCGGCACCGGGCGGCGACGGGGCGGGAACACCTCGGAGGGCTTGGGCGCCGCCGGACGCTCGGACGGCGGGGCGGGCCTGGGCGGGGTCGCGGGGCGCGGCGGGGTCTCCGGCTTCTTGGGCGTCTTGGGCCGTCCGGGTTCGGCGGCGGCCCGGCCGCCGGGCAGGGCGAGGAGGCGGCTCCGGGGCGCGGGGGGCGCCGCGGACACGGCGCGTCCGGCGAGCCGGGCCCGCACCGAACGTTCCGCGAGCACCCGGCAGCGCTCCAGGAGCACCGCCGCGGCGGGCCGGTGGCGCAGGGCGCGGAGCGCGGCGAGGTCGTCGGGGACCGGGTCGTATCCGCCCGCGAGGGCGTCCTGGAGGAGTTCCAGGTAGCCGCCGGCGGAGCCGGGGAGGGCGTCGCGGTAGCGGGCGAGGTCGGCGAGGAGGAAGGCGCGCAGCCGTCCCGCCTCGCCCACCGCCTCGTCGACCGCGCCCGCCAGCCGCAGGCAGTCCTGGACGTCCTCGTCGGGCAGGGGGGCGGGGTGGAGGGCGACGGCGAGAGCGCGTCGGAGCACGCGCAGCTCGTCCGCGCCGAACGCCATACCGCCGCGTGTTCCGTAAGGCGTGGGCATGACGCGACAATACGTGCTAAATGGACAATATCCGTTTAACTGGGTGTCGGCGGCGCGGCGGCCGTCACCGGCCCGCCGCCCCGTTCCCGCAGGTGAGCCCGGGTACCGGCTACATTCGGGCGACGTTGCGCTCGTACACCAGGCGCAGACCGATGAGGGTCAGCCACGGTTCGTGCTCGTCAATGGCGGAGGACTCGCCCAACACCATCGGAGCAAGTCCGCCGGTCGCGATGACGGTGACGTCGTCGGGGTCGGCCGCGAGCTCCCGCTTCATCCGGGCCACGACGCCGTCGACCTGGCCGGCGAAGCCGTAGATGATGCCCGCCTGCATCGCCTCGACGGTGTTCTTGCCGATCACGCTGCGCGGCCGGGCCAGCTCGATCTTGCGGAGCTGGGCGCCCCTGACGCCGAGCGCCTCGACGGAGATCTCGATGCCGGGGGCGATGACGCCGCCGGTGTACTCGCCGCGCGCGGAGACCGCGTCGAAGGTGGTGGCCGTGCCGAAGTCGACGACGATCGCGGGACCGCCGTACAGGTCGGCCGCGGCGGCCGCGTTGATGATGCGGTCCGTGCCGACCTCCTTCGGGTTGTCCATGAGGATCGGCACCCCGGTCTTGATGCCCGGCTCGACGAGGACCGCGGGGACGTCGCCGTAGTAGCGGCGGGTCACCTCGCGCAGCTCGTGCAGGACGGCCGGGACGGTGGAGCAGATCGCGATGCCCTCGATGCCGTCGCCCAGCTCCTCGCCCAGCAGCGGGTGGGCGCCCATCAGGCCCTGGAGCAGGACCGCGAGCTCGTCGGCGGTGCGGCGGGCGTCGGTGGAGATCCGCCAGTGCTCGACGATCTCCTCGCCGTCGAACAGGCCGAGGACGGTGTGGGTGTTGCCCGCGTCGATGGTGAGCAGCATCAGGCGTCGGTCCCGTCGGTGTCGGCGGCTCCGGGGGCCGCGGGGTCGCGGAAGTCCAGGCCGATGTCGAGGATCGGCGAGGAGTGGGTGAGCGCGCCGACGGCGAGGTAGTCGACGCCCGCCTCGGCGTAGGCGCGGGCGGTGTCGAGGGAGAGGCGCCCGGACGACTCCAGGACGGCGCGTCCGCCGACCAGGGCGACGGCCTCGGCGGTCAGCAGGGGGGTGAAGTTGTCCAGCAGGATCAGGTCGGCGCCCGCGTCGAGGACCTCGCGGACCTGCTGCAGGGTGTCGACCTCGACCTCGATCGGCACGTCGGGGAACTCGTCCCGCACCCGCTTGAACGCCTCGGCCACCCCGCCCGCCGCGACGACGTGGTTGTCCTTGACCAGCGCGGCGTCCGACAGCGACATGCGGTGGTTGACGCCGCCGCCGCAGCGCACCGCGTACTTCTCCATGGCGCGCAGGCCCGGGGTGGTCTTGCGGGTGTCGCGCACCTTGGCCTTGGTGCCCTCCAGGACGTCGGCCCAGGCGCGGGTGGCGGTGGCGATGCCGGAGAGCCTGCACAGCAGGTTGAGCGCGCTGCGCTCGCCGGTCAGCAGGTCGCGGGTGCGGGTGGTGACGGTGAGGAGCTTCTGGCCGGGGGCGATCCGGTCGCCGTCCTCGACGTGCCGCTCGACGGTGAACTCGTCGGTGCAGACGATCGACAGGACCGCCTCCGCGATGCGCAGACCGGCCACGACGCCGGCCTCGCGGGCGGTGAAGTCGCCGGTGGCCACGGCGTCCTCGGGAACGGTCGCGACGGTGGTGACGTCGACCCCGCCGTCCAGGTCCTCCGCGAGGGCGACATGGGCGACGTCCTCGACCTGCACCGGGTCCAGGCCCGCGTCGGCGAGGAGCCGGGCCAGGTCGGGGTCGAGCCCGCACTCCAGCTCTTCGGCGTCGCCGCAGCCGCAGCCGTCACCGCAGCCGCCCGCGGCGGGTGCGGGCGCGCCGATGTGGATCAGCGGTACGTCCACAGGGGTGGGGCGCGGATTCTCTTCGGGCGTGCTCACGGTTGCGGCTCCTCGGTGACGTCGGCGGGGGTACGGGTCGGGGGTCGGTCGGCGGGGCGGCCCGGGGACGCGGCGGCGCGGTCCGGCGCCTGCGCGGAGCGTACGGGGCCGAACGCCTCGGTCTCCGTACGGCGGAGGACGAGCCGACGCCGCGGGGTGAGCCGGGCGACGAGGTGGCGGCGCCAGTTCTCGTCGTCGCGCTCGGGCCGGTCCTCGCGCCAGTGGCAGCCGCGGGTCTCCTCGCGGCTGCGGGCGGCGGCGACCAGGACGCGCGCGACGAGCAGCAGATTGGTGGTCTCCCAGGCGTCGACGCCGGGCTCCACGGGCTTGGCCTCGGCCCGGTCGGAGGCGGGGGCGGTACGGCCGGAGCCGGCGCGGCCGGAATCGGCGGGGCCGGGGCCGTCGGCGTACGGGGCGGGGTCCGCCCCGGCGGCCTCGGCGGCGCGGACGGCCTCGTCGTGCAGGGCTTCGAGCGCCTCGGCGGCGGCGGCCAGGCTCTCGGCGGAGCGGAGGACGCCCGCGCCCCGGGTCATGATCCGCTGGACGGCGACGCGCGCCTCGGGGTCCAGCAGCGGGGACGGGGCGGGGAGCCCTGCTCGGTCCGCGTCCGCCCGGTCGGCGCCGGTCTCCTGGGCCGGACGGCCGGCGCGGTCCGAAGCCTCTGTGCGGTCCGAGGCGTCCGTGCGGTCTGAAGCGTCCGTGTGGTCCGAGGCGTCGCTGCGGCCGGACCGTTCGGCGATGTCCGCCGCGATGCGCTCGGCGAAGACCAGGCCCTCCAGGAGCGAGTTGGACGCCAGCCGGTTCGCGCCGTGCACGCCGGTGCAGGCGACCTCGCCGCAGGCGTACAGGCCGGGCACGGTCGTACGGCCCCGCAGATCGGTGCGGACGCCGCCGGAGGCGTAGTGCGCGGCGGGCGCGACCGGTATCGGCTCGGTGACCGGGTCGATGCCGTGCGCCCGGCAGGCGGCCAGGATCGTGGGGAAGCGCCGCTCCCACATCTCGGCCCCGAAGTGGCGGCCGTCGAGGTACATGTGCTCGGCGCCGAGCTCTTCCATGCGGCGGGTGATGGCCTTGGCGACGATGTCGCGCGGGGCCAGCTCCGCCAGCTCGTGCTGCCCGGCCATGAAGCGCGTGCCGGACGCGTCGACGAGATGGGCGCCCTCGCCCCGCACCGCTTCCGACACCAGCGGCTGCTGGCCCTCGGAGTCGGCGCCGAGGTAGAGGACCGTGGGGTGGAACTGGACGAATTCGAGGTCGGAGACCTCCGCCCCGGCCCGCAGCGCCAGGGCCACGCCGTCACCGGTGGAGACGGCCGGGTTGGTGGTGGCGGAGAAGATCTGGCCCATGCCGCCGGTGGCGAGGACCACGGCGGGGGCGCGGACCGCGCCGACGCCGTCGTGCCGGCCCTCGCCCATGACGTGCAGGGTGACGCCCGCAGTACGGCCGTCGGCGTCGGTGAGGAGGTCCAGGACGAGGGCGTTCTCGATGGTGCGCAGGGCGGCCCCGCGGACCGCCTCGACCAGGGCGCGGGAGATCTCGGCGCCGGTGGCGTCACCGCCCGCGTGGGCGATCCGGTTGCGGTGGTGGCCGCCCTCCCGGGTCAGCGCGATGTCGCCGGCGTTCGTGGTGTCGAAGCGGGCGCCGATCCCGATCAGCCTGCGCACCGCGTCCGGGCCCTCGGTGACCAGGGCCCGCACCGCGTCCTCGTCGCACAGGCCCGCGCCCGCGACCAGGGTGTCGTCCAGGTGCTGTCCGGGCGTGTCGCCCTCGCCCAGGGCCGCGGCGATGCCGCCCTGCGCCCAGCGGGTCGAGCCGTCGTCGAGACGCGCCTTGGTGACCACGACGGTCGCGAGGCCCGCGCTGGCGCAGCGCAGCGCGGCGGTGAGACCGGCCACACCCGAGCCGACCACCACGACGTCGGCGTCGATGAACCAGCCGGGGGCGGGGGCGGTCAGCCGTATTCCGGTCGCGCGATGCCCTGTTCCGGTCGCGTGGTGGCGTATTCCGGTCACGGAATTGCTCCGAAGGTCAGCGGGATGTTGTCGATGAGGCGGGTGGCGCCGACCCTCGCGGCGACGGCGAGGATCGCGTCGCCGGTGGTGCGGTCGTCGGGGATCTCGGTGAAGTCGGACGGGTCCACGAGCGCCAGGTAGTCCAGGTCCAGCGGCGGCTGCCCGGCGGCCGCGTCGTCGAGGACCAGCCGCGCCGCGGCCCGTACCGCGGCGGGCCCGTCCACCGGGCGGGCCAGGGCCACCGCGTGGGTGTCGGCGGCGGCGCGGGCCTCGCCGAGCGCGGTGAGCGCGGCGGCCCGGCCGGTGGTCGCCGCGGTGGTCTGCGCGCGGGCGTGCAGCGCCTGCTGGGCGGCGAGCCGGTCGCGCGCCGCGAACAGGGCACGGGACAGGGCGAGGGCGGTACGCCGCTCCTCGACGTCCAGGAAGCGGTTGCGGCTGGAGAGCGCGAGGCCGTCGGGCTCGCGGACGGTCGGCACGCCGACGATCTCCACCGGGAAGTTCAGGTCGCGCGCCATGCGGCGGACCAGCGCCAGCTGCTGGGCGTCCTTCTCCCCGAAGAACGCGACGTCGGGGCGGGTGAGGTGGAGGAGCTTGGCGACGACGGTGAGCATGCCGTCGAAGTGGCCGGGGCGGGAGGCGCCTTCGAGGCGTTCGCCCATGGGGCCCGCCGAGATCCGGACCTGCGGTTCGCCGCCGGGGTAGACCTCGTCGACGGAGGGCGCGAAGACGGCGTCCGCCCCGGCCGCGCCCGCCACGGCGAGATCGGCCTCAAGAGTGCGGGGATAGCGCTCCAGGTCGGCCGCCTCGCCGAACTGGAGCGGGTTGACGAAGACGGTGACGACGACCTGGCCGTCCGGGCCCGCGGCGGCGCGGGCCGCACGGATCAGGGCGGCGTGGCCCTCGTGCAGAGCGCCCATGGTCATGACGACGGCCCGCACGCCCCGGCGCGGGGCGAACGCGGCCGACTCGGCGGCCGTGCGGAGGAGGGCGGCCGGGGAAACGGGCCCGGGGGACGCGGCGGTGGGCGTCGCGGCGGCGGGCGTCTCGGCGGTGGGCATCTCGGGCGCGGGCATCTCGGTGAAGTGTGTCTCGGTGGTCGGCGTGTCCGTGGTCGGCGTCTCGGGCGTGGGCGTCTCGGCGGCGGGTGAGGCGCCGGCCGTGGCGGTGCCGGGTCCGGGGGCGGTGTCGCGGGCGGCACGGGGGGCGGCGGCGCCGGGCCCCGGCGCGGAGGAGGACCCCGGCAGGGAGGAGGACCCCGGTACGGAGGAGGAGGGCGCGGGCACGGGGGCGGCGGTGCCGCGTTCGCCGGGCGGGTGGGTCATCAGGGCTCCCGAGGTCCGGTGCCGCCCGTGGCGCCGGTGTCGTCGGCCAGGACCCCGAGCAGGTTCTCGGCCGGTTCCGGCTTGAGCATGCCGTGGGCGAGCGCGCGGTCGGCGGTGGCCCGGGCCATCGCGACATAGCCCGCCACGGCCTGCGGCGCGTGCCTGCGCAGCTCGTCGATGTGCGCGGCGACCGTGCCCGCGTCGCCGCGCGCCACCGGCCCGGTCAAGGCCGCGTCGCCGGAGCGCAGGGCGTTGTCCAGGGCGGCGCCGAGCAGCGGGCCGAGCATCCGGTCGGGGGCGGCGACACCGGCCGTACGCAGCAGGTCCATCGACTGGGCGACCAGGGTGACCAGGTGGTTCGCGCCGAGGGCGAGCGCCGCGTGGTAGAGCGGACGGGCTTCCTCCGCGATCCACTCGGGCTCCCCGCCCATCTCGATGACCAGCGCCTCGGCGGCGAGCCGCAGCTCCTCCGGGGCGGTCACGCCGAAGGAGCAGCCGGCCAGCCGCTGGACGTCGACGGAGGTGCCGGTGAACGTCATCACCGGGTGCAGGGCCAGCGGCAGCGCGCCGGCGCGCAGGGCGGGGTCCAGCACCTTCGCGCCGTACCGCCCCGAGGTGTGGACCAGCAGCTGGCCCGGCCGCACCGCGCCGGTCCCGGCCAGGCCCTCGACCAGGCCGGGCAGGGCGTCGTCGGGCACGGTCAGCAGCACCAGCTCGGCGCGCGCCAGCACCTCGGCCGGCGGCACCAGCGGGACGTCGGGGAGCAGGTCGGCGGCCCGGCGCACGGACGCGTCGGAGACGCCCGACACGGCGACCGGACGGTGCCCGGCGAGCCGCAGGGACGCGGCGAGGGCGGGGCCGACGCGGCCCGCGCCCACGACGCCGACCGTGAGGCGTGCGGGACGGTCCCTCGCGTCGAGGGGTTCCTTGGGGGTTGTCGCGTTCACTCGGCGGTGGCCTTCCGTTCCAGTCCGCAGGGGGTACCGGACGATTCCCCTGCATGCTACGCCAGCGCCTCGCCCGGCCTCCCGGCCATCCACAGCCTGTGCATGACTCCCGCCCGGGAAACCCCCGTACGGCTCCCGCCCGGGACAAACCGTGCGGCGTCGGCCGCGCCCTGCGTGATGATCGGTTCATGACGCATACGGACGACCGCCTCGCGGCGGACCCCTCGGACACGGCGACGGCCTCCTCGGGCACGGCAGGGACAGCGGACACGACCGGCACGGCGAACGCGGCGGACACCGCCGCCACGACGGACCCGGTCGGCACGGACACGGCGGACACAACGGACACGGACCCGGCCGGCTCCGGCGGGCCGGGGGCGAAGGAGGAGCTGCGGCTGCGCAAGCTGCGGGCCTGGCGTTCGGCCGAGCGGGTCCTGGACCGGCCGCCCGTGCACCTGCCGCTCGGCGAGCGGCTGGCCGCCCTCGCGGCGGAGGCCGGGACCGTCGCCGATCTGGACCGTCCCGCCGACGTCTACGGCGACGGCGTGGTCGCCGAGCTGGAGGAGCGGGTCGCCGAGCTGCTGGGCATGGAGGCGGCCGCGTTCTTCCCGACCGGGACGATGGCGCAGCAGGTCGCGCTGCGCTGCTGGGCCGGGCGGACCGGCGACTCCGCGGTGGCGCTGCACCCCCTGGCCCACCCCGAGGTGCACGAGGGCGGCGCCCTGGGAGCGGTGAGCGGGCTGCGCACCGTCCACCCGACGACCGAGCCCCGGCTGCCCACGGCGCGGGAGGTCCGTGACTTCGCCGAGCCGTTCGGCACGCTGATGCTGGAGCTGCCGCTGCGCGAAGCCGGTTTCGTCCTGCCCTCCTGGGAGGAGCTGGAGGCCGTGGTGGCGGCGGCGCGGGAACGCGACGCGGTGGTGCACTTCGACGGCGCGCGGCTGTGGGAGTGCCCCGCGCACTTCGGGCGGGAGCTGCCGGAGATCGCCGCGCTCGCGGACAGCGTGTACGTCTCGTTCTACAAGTCGCTGGGCGGGATCTCCGGGGCGGCGCTGGCCGGCTCCGAGTCGCTGATCGGGGAGGCCCGCGTCTGGCGTCACCGCTACGGCGGGCAGCTCTTCCAGCAGTTCCCGGCGGCGCTCGCCGCGCTGATCGGGCTGGACCGGGAGCTCCCCCGGCTGCCCGCGTACGCGGCACGGGCGAAGACGGTCGCCGGGGCGCTGGCCGAGGGCCTCTCGGCGGCCGGCGCGAGCTGGTTCCGGGTGCATCCGGAGCCGCCGCACACCCATCAGTTCCAGGTGTGGCTGCCGTACGGGGCGGACGCCCTGACGGAGGCGTCGGTGCGGCAGGCGGAGGAGACCGGCGTAGTGCTCTTCCGCAACTGGCGCCCCGCGCCCGCCGGGCCGCCCGGGGTGGCGTTCACCGAGGTCACGGTGGGGCCGGAAGGGCTGGAGTGGTCGGCGGAGGACGTACGGAAGGCGGCGGCGGACTTCCTGCGCCTGGTGACGCGCTCCTGACAGGCCGCGACCTGGTGACGCGCTCCTGACGGGCCGCGGGCCGTCCCGTCCCCGGCCCCCGGACACCGGCCGGCGCGCCCGCCGGGCTCACCGCACCGGCCGGGCGCGGCGGCCGGCGAGCGCCGTGCGCAGGGCCCGCAGCGCCGCCCGCCGCCGGCCGCGCGCCGGGCGGCCCGCGAGCACGGCCTCGAACCGGCGCAGGTCGCGGACCCCGCGCAGCACCTCCCAGTCGTGCCGGCCCGGCGTCGGCGGCGCCGGCTCGCCGCGCCGGGCCGCGCGGTAGCTGTCGTACATCTGCTGCTGAATGGCGTCCATGGCCTCAGCCTGGGCCGGGCCCGCCGGTTCGCCCCGTCATTTGACGAGCGCCGTCAAACGACGGGGGCCGTTCCGCGGACACCCCGCACCATGGAGGGGTGAGTGTGCACATCGACATCAAGGGGCTGACGCCCGAACGCATCGTCTTCGCGACCTCTCCCCTCGCCGAACTGGGCCTGGCCCTGCACGCCCTCTCCGAGCCCGGGCACCACCCGGGCATGCACGGCTGGGCGACCGCGACCGCCAGCGCGCTGGAGCCCGACCTGGCCGACCGGCTGCACGAGGCCGACTTCCTGTGGCGGCACACGTTCTCGGACGTCTTCATGGCGTTCGCCGGGATCCGCGACGGCTCGGGCAGGCCCGGCGCGAGCCTCGCCGAGGACCTGGACGTCCTCGACCGGATGGACGACGAGCGGTACGTCGCCGCCGCCCTGGAGTTCACCTGCACCAGCCTGTACGGGCTCGGCGCGCCCTCTCCGCTGGAGAACGCGACGATGCGCGCCCGCGCCCTGGAGATGGCGGCGGCCCGCGGACCCCGGCAGGTGGAGTTCACCCAGCAGCTGCTGACCGATCCCGCCACCGTGCGCCGCTGGGTCCGGCGTCTCTTCGAGGACTGCGACCAGGCGTTCTTCGCGGACACCTGGCAGCGGGTGCGGGTCCAGCTGGTGGCCGACGCCCGGCACAAGACGGACCTGCTGCGCCGCAAGGGGCTCGGCGAGGCGCTGGCGGCGGTGTCCCCGGCGCTGACCCTGGACGAGGCCGGGACCCTGATCAGCGCCGACAAGCTGTCCGACGGCCGGACCAGCGCGGTCGGCCCCGGGCTCACGCTCATCCCGTCCGCCTTCGGCTGGCCGCACCTCAACCTGCTGCACGCCCCGGGCTGGCGCCCGGTGATCCACTACCCGGTGCACCAGCCGGAGCTGCCCTCCGCCGCCTCCCTGGAGCTGCTCCAGCTGCGCATGGAGGCGCTGGCCCATCCGATGCGGATGCGCCTGTGCCGCCACCTCGCCCGTTCCGCGCACACGACCGGCGAACTGGCCGACACCCACGGCATCACGGCGCCCGAGGTCTCCCGGCACCTCGCGGCGCTGAAGAAGGCGGGCCTGGTCCTCACACGTCGGCGCGGCCGGTACGTGCTGCACCAGCTGGACCTGACCACGGTGGCCCGGCTCGGCAGCGACTTCCTGGAAGGCATCCTGCGCTGACGCCTGACGGCCGGGGCCGACACCTGACGGCTGACGGCCGGGACCGATGCCTGACGGCCGGGGCCGACACCTGACGGCTGACGGCCGGGGCCGATGCCTGACGGCCGGGGGCTGGGGGCTGACGGCCGGGACCGACGCCTGACGCCTGACGGCCGGGGCCGACGCCCGCCGCCGCACCGGCCCCGGCCGCCGCGCCGCACGCCCCGGCGGCCGTAGCGGTCAGCCCGCCCCGTTGCCGCCGGCCCGGACCAGGCCGGTCTCGTACGCGAGGACCACGACCTGCACCCGGTCCCGCAGGCCGAGCTTGGTGAGGATGCGGCCCACATGGGTCTTCACGGTCGCCTCGGAGAGCACCAGGCGTCCCGCGATCTCTCCGTTCGACAGGCCCTGCGCGACCAGCAGCATCACCTCGCGCTCGCGCTCGGTGAGCCTCCCGACGCCCGGGTGCTTCGGTTCGCTCGTGGCGCCCGGCAGCATCGGGGAGAAGCGGTCGAGCAGCCGGCGGGTGGTGGACGGGGCGACGACGGCGTCGCCGCTGTGCACGGCCCGGATGGCGGAGAGCAGCTCGGCGGGCGGCACGTCCTTGAGCATGAAGCCGCTGGCCCCGGCCTTCAGCCCGGAGAAGGCGTACTCGTCGAGGTCGAACGTGGTCAGGATGAGCACCTTGGGCGCGTCCGGCTGGGCGCAGATGCGGCGGGTGGCCTCGACCCCGTCCAGCCTCGGCATCCGGACGTCCATCAGCACCACGTCCACGGCGGTGGAGCGCAGGATGTCGATCGCCTCCGCGCCGTCGCCGGCCTCGGCCACGACCTCCATGTCCGGCTGGGCGGCGAGCACCATCCGGAAGCCGGTGCGCAGCAGCACCTGGTCGTCGACGAGCATCACGCGGATCGCCATGAGGGTTCTGTCTCCTGTCTGTCCCGCGTCATCCGGGGCGAAGGGGCGAAGGCTGGGATGGAACGGTGAAACGGTGAAACGGGCGGAGCGGGGCGAAGGCCGTGGTCAGTGGGCCGGCTTGAGCGGCAGCAGCGCGCTGATCCGGAACCCGCCGCCGGGCCGCGGCCCGGCGTCCAGCGTGCCGCCGACCATGCCGACCCGCTCGCGCATCCCGATCATCCCGTGTCCCGCGCCGTCGGCGCCGCCGTCCTCGTACATCTCGTGGGAGGCGCCCCGCCCGTCGTCCTCGACCAGCAGCCCGAGCCCGTCGTCGAAGTAGACCAGCCGCACGCTGGCCCCCGCGTCCGGGCCGCCGTGCTTGCGGGTGTTGGTCAGCGCCTCCTGCACGATGCGGTACGCGGTCAGCTCGACGCCGCTGGGCAGCGGTCGCGGCGTCCCCTCGATCTTGAAGTCGACGACCAGACCGGCCTTCCTGACCTGCTCGATCAGGACCTCGATCTGGCCCACGTCCGGCTGCGGCACGTACTCGCCGCTCTCCGGCGCGTCGCCGGTCCGCAGCACCCCGAGCAGCCGCCGCATCTCGGCCAGGGCCTGCCGCCCCGTGGTGGAGATGGTCTCCAGCGCCTGCTTGGCCTGGGCGGGCGCGGTGTCCATGACGTACGCCGCGCCGTCGGCCTGGACCACCATCACCGACACGTTGTGCGCGACGACGTCGTGGAGCTCGCGGGCGATGCGGGCCCGCTCGGCGGCCACCGCGACCTTCGACTGCGCCTCGCGCTCCCGCTCCAGCCGGGCGGCCCGCTCCTCCAGCTGGCTGAAGTAGGCGCGCCGGGTCCGCATCGAGTCGCCGAGCACCCAGGCGAGCACGAACGGCACGGTCATCACGGCGACCACGAAGATCTGCTGGGCCCACCCGCTCTGCTGGGTGTCCGCCGGCCAGCGCGCCTGCGCGAGCCCGGCCGCGCACAGGCTGCAGGCCAGCGCGAGCCGCGACGCCCAGCGCCGCCCCACCGCCGCCGCGGTGAACACGATCACCAGCAGCGCGAAGTCGACGATGCCGGGCACGAACCCGGTCACCAGTTGCACCAGTCCCGCCGCGATGGCCAGCACCAGCATCTTCTCCGGCGCGCGGCGGCGCAGCGCGACGACGGTGCACAGGGCGACGGCGACCAGCACGCCGACCGCCCGCTCCCCGGCGCTCGCCGGGGCCACCGCCAGCGACAGCCCGGAGAGCCCGAGGAGGAAGACGGCCCAGAAGGTGTCGACGCCCGTCGGGTGCCTGCGGAGGAAGTCGTAGAGGCGCTGCACGCAACCCAGCGTAGGGACAGGCGGAAGGTACCCGGGTCAGCCGAAGGGCCGATCCGGCCTGCGGGGCCGTACTCCCCAAGGTGGAGACTTGGAACGTGACGGGCGAGCGGGGCGAGTGGCGCGGGTGGCGGGAGGCGGCGCGGGCCGCCCTGTACGGGGACGGGGGCTTCTACCGGAGGCCGGAGGGACCGGCCGGTCACTTCCGCACCTCGGTGCACGCGTCCCCGCTGTTCGCCGCCGCCGTCGCCCGGCTGCTGGTGCGCACGGCGCGGGAGCTGGGCACGGACGCGGTCGATCTGGTGGACCTCGGGGCGGGACGCGGCGAGCTGTTGACGGGGGTGCTGGCGGGGCTGCCCGGCGAGGAGGGCGCCGAGGGGCTCGCGGTGCGGGCGTACGCCGTGGAGATCGCCGCCCGGCCGGACGGTCTCGATCCCCGGATCGAATGGTGCGCCGAACCGCCGTCGGAGGTCCGCGGTCTGCTGTTCGCCAACGAGTGGCTGGACAACGTCCCGGTCGACATCGCCGAGACCGACGCGGCCGGCGTCGACCGGTACGTCCTGGTCAGGGCGTCGGACGGGGCGGAGCGGCTGGGTGATCCGGTGACCGGGGCCGACGCGGAGTGGCTGCGCCGCTGGTGGCCGCCGTCCGGGCCGGGCGGCCGGGCGGAGATCGGCCGCCCGCGCGACGAGGCGTGGGCGCGGGCGGTGTCCACGCTGACCGGCGGGCTCGCGGTGGCGGTGGACTACGCCCATACGCGGGCCGCCCGGCCGCCCTTCGGGACACTCACCGGCTTCCGCTCCGGTCGCGAGGTGCGTCCCGTGCCGGACGGCAGCTGCGACCTCACCTCGCACGTGGCGCTGGACGCCTGCGCGGCGGCGGGGGGCGGGGCCTCCGGTCCGGGCCCCGGGGCCCGCCCCCTCGCGCCGGCCGAGGTGCTGACGCAGCGCGAGGCGCTGCGCCGGCTCGGCGTCGACGGCGGACGCCCGCCGCTCTCCCTGGCCTCGACCGACCCCGCGGCCTACGTACGGGCCCTGGCCGCCGCGGGCGAGGCGGCCGAGCTGACCGCCGGGGGCGGCCTGGGCGACTTCGGCTGGCTGATGCAGCGGGTGGGGCCGGAGTCTCCCGGGGCCTGAGCCCGGAACACGGGCCCCGCCCACCGCCCGCCCCGCGCCCCGCGTCGCCCGTCCCCGCGCCACCCGCCGCCCCGCCGCCCCGCCGCCCCGCCCGCTCAGGGAATACTGGCCGTATGACGGAGACGACGGTCGGCATCGGCGGCGCGGCGGAGAGCACCGACATGGTGCTCAACATCGGCCCTCAGCACCCCTCCACCCACGGCGTGCTCCGACTGCGCATCGTTCTCGACGGCGAGCGCGTCCAGCGCGCCGAACCGGTCATCGGCTACATGCACCGCGGCGCGGAGAAGCTGTTCGAGGCCCGCGACTACCGGCAGATCGTGATGCTGGCCAACCGCCACGACTGGCTCTCGGCGTTCTCCAACGAGCTGGGCGTCGTGATGGCCGTCGAGCGGATGCTGGGCATGGAGGTCCCGGAACGGGCGGTCTGGACGCGCACCCTGCTCGCCGAGCTGAACCGGGTCCTGAACCATCTGATGTTCCTCGGCTCCTATCCGCTGGAACTCGGCGGCATCACACCGGTGTTCTACGCGTTCCGCGAGCGCGAGGAGCTCCAGACGGTCATGGAGGAGGTCTCCGGCGGCCGGATGCACTACATGTTCAACCGGGTCGGCGGTCTCAAGGAGGACCTCCCCGCCGGCTGGCTCGGGCGCGCCCGGGACGCCGTCGCCGCGGTCCGGTCCCGGATGGACGTGTACGACGACCTGGTGCTCGGCAACGAGATCTTCCGGGGCCGCACCCGCGGGGTGGGGGTGCTGTCCGCCGCGACCGCGCACGCGTACGGGGTGTCCGGGCCGATCGCCCGCGCCTCGGGCGTCGACTTCGACCTGCGGCGCGACGAGCCGTACCTCGCGTACGGGGAGCTGGGCGACACCCTGAAGGTCGTCACCCGCGCCGAGGGCGACTGCCTGGCCCGCTTCGAGTGCCTGCTGGAGCAGACGCACAACTCCCTGGACCTGGCGGACGCCTGCCTGGACCGGATGGCGGGGCTGGCGCCCGGCCCGATCAACCAGCGGCTGCCCAAGGTGCTGAAGGCCCCCGAGGGCCACACCTACGCCTGGACCGAGAACCCGCTGGGCGTCAACGGCTACTACCTGGTGTCCAGGGGCGAGAAGACCCCGTACCGGCTGAAGCTCCGCTCCGCCTCGTACAACAACGTCCAGGTGCTGAGCGAGCTGCTGCCGGGCACCCTGGTCGCCGACATGGTGGCGATCCTGGGCTCGCTCTTCTTCGTGGTCGGCGACATCGACAAGTAGCCGGCGCCGCCGGTCTCCCGGCCCCCGGGCGGCCGGCGCCGGTACGCGGAACGGTCCGGGCCGCCCGTCCGCGGACGACGGGCGGCCCGGACCGGGCACGGCGTGAGGAGAAGGGCCCGGACGGCGCGGTCCGGGCCGCGCGGCTACGAGATCGCGGTGCGCAGCTCCACCATGTCCATCCGCTCCGTCTCGTCGTGCGCCGTCAGGTCGATGACCTTGCCGGCGGCCTGGTCCCCCGCCGCGCCCGTGCGGTGCGCGGCCAGGGCCTCCTCGCCCACCACGTCCGCGAGGTCCTCGTCCTGCACCGACTCGATCGCGGCGCGCTTCTTGTGCGTGCCGAAGAAGTCGAAGCCGCCCTGCGGGACCTGCCGGCGCCGGGGCGGCTCCGGGGGGACCGGGCCGGCGGGCGGCACGGGCCGGGCCGGGGTCAGCGCCGGCGGGCGGAGGTGCTCCGCCGAGGAGGCGTCGTCCGCGGCCTCCGGGCGTCCGCCGCGCCCCTCGTCCGTCGTCCCGGCCCGCTCCGCGGGCTCCCGCTTCCGGGTCTCCTCGGCGGCCCGCCGGGCCTCCTGGAGCGCCCGGTTGCGCGACAGGTCCTCCAGCGCCTGGGCGGCCCGCAGATAGGCACCCGGGGTCGGGGTGCTGCGCGCGGGCGGCAGCTCCCGGGGAGCGGTCGCTTCGAGCGCGAGCCGCCTGCGGCCCTCCAGCGCGCTGGCCCGCCCGGTCTCGGCGTTGGCGTACCGGCGCAGCAGCGCGGCGTGCTCGCCGCGCAGGTTGGCCAGCTCCACCCGCTTGCGCCGCAGCTTCGTCTCCAGCCGGGCGCGCAGCTCCCGCAGCTCCTCCAGATCGGTCTCCAGCTCGGCCACGCGCTCCTCGGCCCGCCATTCGTCCCCGGCCCGGGCCCGCTTCAGCTCCGCGATCCGTCGGCCCGCCTCCCGGTCCCAACGGCGCATCAGATACGCGCCGGTCACGGCGGCGGCCGCGGCGGCGGTCACCAGACCGCGCAGGACCAGGGGCTCGGCGAGCAGCCAGGCGCTCGCGGCACAGAGAACCGGGACTCCGGCGACGGCCGAAGGCGGAAGGATTCTGTGCAGCGGTGTCGAATGGCGATGACGTCCACGTGGCATGGCCTGAAATTTACCGTGTGTAGGAGGCACTTGGGGGGTCGCCCGGCAATCTGTTCCCGGCCGGTTACCTTACGAGTCGTCTTCCGGCCCCCTCTCGCCCCGAATCCTCACTTCCCTACGAGCTTCTCGGACCGCAGATAGTCCTTGGCGACATCGGCGGGCTTTGCGCGCTCCGCGTCGACCTTGCGGTTCAGTTCCGCGAGATCCTCCGTGGTCAGCACCTTGGTGATCTTGGCGAGCGCCTCCGCGACATCCGGTGAACCCGCGTCCTTCGCATTGACGACCGGCAGGACGTTGTCCGCGTTCTGGAGCTTCTTGTCGTCCTCCAGGAACACCAGCCCGTAGCTCTCCAGCACCGCGTCCGTGGTGGTGGTGAGGACCAGTTGGTCCTTGCCGTCCTTGACCGCCTGCTTGGACTGCGGCGTTCCCACTCCCTTGGGGTCGACGCCGGTGACATTGATGCCGTACGTCTTTTTCAGACCCGGCGCGCAGAACGGCCGCACCTCGCACTCGTCGCCCGCCGCGATCTTCACCGCGGTCTTCGACCTGCCCAGATCCGAAAGGGATGTGAGCTTGTGTTCGGCGGCGAATTCCTTGGTCACCGCGAAGGCGTTCTGGTCGACGGCCGCGCCGGCCGGGAGCACCTTCAGTCCGCGCGGCGCGGCGAGCTTCTCCAGCGCCGCGACCGTGGCGTCCGCGTCGCCCGAGGCCACCGGCTTCCGCGCGGCCTCCTTCGCCCCGTTCGTCTTCGCGTTGAGGAATTCCGCGAGCGTCGCGGCATATTCGGGGACGACATCGATCTCGCCCTTCTCCAGGGCGGGTTCGTAGAGTTCCCGGTTGTCCACGGTGGTGACCGAGGTGCGGTATCCGGCGTCGGCCAGGATCTGCGCGTACAGCTCGGCGAGCACCTTGGACTCGGTGAACGACGCGGCGCCGACGACGAGTGAACCCTTCTTGCCGGAACCACCGGAGGAATCCGCGCCGCTCCCGCTCTTCTCCAGACTGTCGCCGCCGCAGGCGGCGAGCGAGCCCGCCAGCGCGACGATGCCGATGACCGCGCCCGCTGTGCGCGAGGTCCTGCTCATGGTGTTCTCCGTCCACAGCACCGGGGCTGTACGAGAGGGGACAGGTTCGTAAGGGTGCGGCGGCGCCGCACCGGTGTGCCCGGGTCCGGGTCCGGGCCCAGGCACGGGCACGGGCACGGGCACGGGCACGGGCACGGGCACGGGCACGGGCACGGGCACGGGCACGGAACGCGCCGCCCCGCACCGGGGCGAGCGGGCGGCGCGGCCGTCATGCCGCCCCTCGGCGGCGGCGGGGCGACAGCGCCCGTTCCAGCACCGTCAGCGCCGCCTCCACCAGCAGGGCGAGCGCCGCGACCAGCAGCGCCCCGGCGACCACCTGGGGCGTGTCGTACGTGTGGAAACCGGCGGTGATGATCCGTCCGAGGCCGCCCTGTCCCGCCATCGCGGCGATCGTCGCCGTGGCGACCACCTGGACCGCGGCGGAACGCAGCCCGGTCATGATCATCGGCTGGGCGAGCGGGAGCTCGACCCGCAGGAACAGTTGCCGGCCGGACATGCCCATGCCGCGCGCGGCCTCGGTCACGGACCGGTCGACCTCTGTCATCCCGACGTAGGCGTTGGTGAGCAGCGGCGGCACGGCGAACAGCACCAGCGCGGTGATCGTCGGCAGATATCCGGCGTTGCGCAGCGGCGAGACCATGAAGAGGGCCAGCACGGCGAAGACCGGCACCGCCCGCCCGGCGTTGGAGACGTTGACGGCCGGCGCGCCGCCCTTCCCGATGTGGCCGAGGTACAGCGCGACGGGCAGCGCGATCGCGCAGGCGACGGCGAGCGCGACCCCGCTGACGTAGAGGTGCTCGACGAGCCGGTGGGCCGCCCCGCTCTCCCCCGTCCAGTTCGCCCCGGTGGTGAGCCAGGTCCACGCCTGACCGATGACCCCCATGGTTCAGACCGCCTTCGCCATGGCACCGCCGGGCCCGCCCGCGCCCGCGGCCCGCCCCGAGGCCTCCGCGCCCGCGCCCGGGCGCGGGGCGCGTATGCGGGTCCAGGGGGTCAGCAGGCGCTGGAGGCCCAGCAGCAGCAGATCGGCGGCGACCGCGAGCAGCACGCACAGCACCGAGGCGGTGAGCACCTGGGCCTTGAAGAAGCTGGGCAGGGCGTCCCCGATGAGGTTGCCGAGGCCGCCCCGGCCGACGATCGAGCCGACCGTCGTCAGGGCGATCGTGGAGACCGTGGCGATCCGCACGCCCGCCATCAGGGCGGGCGTCGCCAGCGGCAGCTCGACCTCCCACAGCAGCCGGACCGGCCCGTACCCCATGCCCCGGGCGGCCTCTCTGGCCTCCTGCGGAACGGCTTCGAGGCCCGCGAGGATGTTCCGGACGAGGATGGTCAGCGAATACAGCACCAGGCCGGTGACGACCAGCGCCGCGGACAGCCCGAAAAACGGCAGCAGCAGCGAGAACATGGCGAGCGAGGGCACCGTGTAGAGCACCGTGGTCAGCCCGAGGACCGGTCCGGCGAAACGGCGGCCGCGGCGGGCCAGCAACGCCAGCGGAAATGCCACCAGCAACCCGATCAGCACCGAGACCGCGGTGATCCAGATGTGCTGAATCGTCGCGTCCGTCAACTCCTGGCTGCGGGAACGGAGATATTCCCCGCAGATCCAGTCGTTCGTCACCATGCAGTTCCGCGCGGCGGCCATCCGTCCCCCTCCTCCCGTTCACCGCCCCGTGCCGAAGCACCGGAGTACCGAAGTGCCGGACGCCGAAGCGCCGGATTTCCCGAGCACCGGAGCACCCGGGACCGAAGCGCCGGGACACCCCGGGCAGCGGCGTTCCACGACCCTATCCCCGACCACTGACACTCGCGAGGCCGTTGTATTCCGGCAACATGTCCTTCACACAACGCCCTCGACAACCCGCGGCCACCCCCGACAATGGGGAACCATGATCCGTTTCGAGCACGTCACCAAGCGGTACGCGGACGGCACCACCGCCGTCGACGACCTTTCCTTCGAGGTCGCGAAGGGCGAACTGGTCACGCTCGTCGGACCGTCGGGCTGCGGCAAGACGACCACGATGAAGATGGTGAACCGGCTGATCGAGCCGACCGAGGGCCGGATATTCCTCGACGGGGACGACATATCCGCCATCGACCCGGTCCGGCTGCGCCGTCGTATCGGGTACGTGATCCAGCAGGTGGGCCTGTTCCCGCACCGCACGATCCTGGAAAACACCGCGACGGTCCCTCATCTCCTGGGCTGGAAACGGGGAAAGGGCCGCGCCCGCGCCGCGGAACTCCTCGACCTCGTCGGACTTGATCCCTCCGTTTATGGCGACCGCTATCCGGAACAGCTCTCCGGCGGTCAGCGCCAACGCGTCGGCGTCGCCCGGGCCCTGGCCGCCGACCCGCCGGTGCTGCTGATGGACGAGCCTTTCGGCGCGGTCGATCCCGTCGTACGGGAACGGCTGCAGAACGAATTCCTGAAACTCCAGGCGCGGGTCCGCAAAACCGTCCTGTTCGTCACGCACGACATCGAGGAGGCGGTCCGGCTCGGCGACCGGATCGCCGTCTACGGACAGGGCGCGATCGAGCAGTTCGACTCCCCGGCGACCGTGCTCGGCGCGCCCGCCACCCCTTATGTCGCGGACTTCGTCGGCGCCGACCGCGGTCTCAAGCGGCTCTCCGTGACCCCCGTCGAGGAGGGCGACCTCGACCAGCCGCCCGTCGTCCATCTCGACGACTCGCTGGAGCGGGCGACCGAGCGGCTGCGGGCCGAGGGGGCGCGCTGGGCGGTGGTGCTGGACGGTCAGGACAACCTGCACGGCTGGATCCCGGCCGACCACCCCGCCGCGGCCGCCCGATCCGGTTCCGGTTCCGGTTCCGGAGGCACGGTACGGGCCCACGCCCGGCGGATGGAGGCGTGGCTTCCGGTCGGCGCCCCGCTCAAGCAGGCGTTCGCCACCATGCTCCAGCACGACGCGGGCTGGATCGCCGTCATCGACGAGGAGGGCGACGGTCGGTTCCTCGGCGTGCTCACCCCGGCCCGGCTGCACGAGGCGCTGCGCCGTTCCATCGACGCGGACGCCCAGGACGTGCCGCGCACCGAGGTGGCCGTCGAATCCGTGGCGAACCTGACCGGTCCGGCCGCGCGCTGACGGTGCGGCGCCCCGGCGCCGCGAGCGACCTCCGCCGTCCCCCTGACGGCCCCCGGCCGCCGCGCGAGAGCCCCCGGCCGGGCGGTCCGCCGGGGCGGCTCAGTTCTCGCTGAGCCGGCTGCTCATCCAGTCCAGGGCCGAGGGGATCTCGCGCCGCCAGGTGTTGAAGTTGTGCCCGCCGCTGTCGAGCACGATCGACGAGACCTGGGCGGGCGCCTTGACCCGGGCGATGAACTGCTGCGTGGAGCGGTAGTTCCCCTCGCCCTGCCGGGAGGTCGTGACCAGGAAGGAGGAGTCGGGCTGCGGCAGGTGACGCAGGCTCCACAGCAGGTTCGCCCGCTCGCGCGCCTTCTGGTCGCCCTGGAAGAGGTCGCCGGTCGTCGGGTCCTCGGCGGCCTTGTAGTACGCGGAGAGTCCGGCGCTGGCCGCGAACCGGTCCGGGTGGTGCAGCCCTATCTTCAGGGCGCAGTAGCCGCCGGTCGAGTTGCCCATGATGCCCCAGTTGCGCGCCTCGGCGCCGACCCGGTACGCCTCCGAGACCGCGCGCGGCAGATCGTCCGCGAAGAAGGTCTCGGTCTGCGGCCCGCCCTTGATGTCCACGCACTCGGTGTCCCGCGGCGGCGCCACCGTCGGACGCAGCATCACCAGGATCATCGGCTGGGCGCGGCCGGCCTTCACCCGGGCGTGCGCCGTCTGGGGGTACCGCAGGCCCTTGAGGAGGTTCTCCGACACGCCCGGGTATCCCGTGAGCACGACGACCGCGGGGAACTTCCGCCGGGCGTAGGCGGGCTGGAAGTACTCCGGCGGCAGGTACACGTACGCCGAGCTCTCTATCTTCGACTTCCGGCCCGCGATCACGACCTTGTCTATCCGCCCGCCGGTGGCGGGGCGCAGACTGCCCGGCACCCCCGAGTGCTGGGTGCCGACCAGGACGATGTTCCGGGCCTGCGCCGCCCCGTCCGCGTGGTCCGTGACCACGCCGAGCTCCTGCTCCTGACCGAACAGGTCGGACCAGGAACCGTAGAAGAGGAACGAGTTGTTGGCGACCAGACCGACCGAGACGAAGAGCATCACCTGGGTCACCAGGAGCAGGCCGATCCTGCCGAACACGGCGGACGCGCCGCGTCGGGCCAGCTTCGGCCAGAGCCAGACCGTGGCGGCGAAGGAGATTGCGGCCAGCGCAATGGCCAGGGCCAGAAGCGTCGTGCTGGTGAGACCCATGGGTTGAGCTTTCTTGTCCGGAAATTTCCTGTGCGCGGGTAAACCTGCCGCGCGGAAGCCTCGTCCTACAGTTCGCACATCGTCCGGAAGCCCTCGGCCGAAGGACTCAGGAATCTCTCGCGGAACCACGGGAAGCGATGTCTGTCACGCTAGATGGGGATAAATCACGATCGGTTCCGAGCCCCGTACGCAAGTTCGTACGCGGCCCGCGGCCCGAGTCCGTGCCTAAGCTGATCGGAACCGCCTGCACCGTCGTCGGCCTGATCGATGTCGCCGCGGGCGTCTTCCCCCGCTTCCGGCACAGCCGGATGCACACGCTCGCCGAGGTGCTCCCCGGCGCCCTCGGCCCGTTCGCCGCCGCCCTCTCCCTGAGCGCCGGCGTCCTGCTGCTGCTCCTCGCCCATGGTCTCAAGCGGCGCAAGCGGCGGGCCTGGCGGGCCGCCGTCCTGCTGCTGCCGGCCGGCGCCCTGGCGCAGTTCCTCTACCGGCACTCGGTCGTCGGCACCCTCATCTCGCTGGCGCTGTGCGTCCTGCTGGTCCGCAACCGCGGCGAGTTCGCCGCGCTGCCCGACCCCAGGAGCCGCTGGCGGGCCCTGGCCAACTTCGTGCTGCTGGCCGCGGGCTCGATGGGCCTGGGGCTGGTCATCGTCAGCGCCCACCCCGGCCGGATCGTGGGCAGCCCCAGCGTCGCGGACCGGCTCCAGCACGTGCTGTACGGCCTGTTCGGCGTCGAGGGCCCGATGGAGTACGCCGGTGACACCTCCTGGACCGTGGGGTACTCGCTCGGCGCGCTCGGCCTGCTGACCGCCGTCACCACCATCTACCTGGCCTTCCGCCCCGAGCGCCCGGCCGCCCGCCTCACCGAGGACGACGAGGCCCGGCTGCGCGCCCTGCTGGAGAAGCACGGCGGCCGGGACTCGCTCGGCCACTTCGCGCTCCGCCGCGACAAGGCCGTCGTCTTCTCCCCCAGCGGCAAGGCCGCCGTCTGCTACCGGGTCGTGTCCGGCGTGATGCTGGCGAGCGGCGACCCGATCGGGGACGTCGAGGCGTGGCCGGGCGCCATCGAGCGCTTCATGGACGAGGCCAGGGCCCACTCCTGGACTCCCGCCGTGATGGGCTGCGGCGAGACCGGCGGCGAGGTCTGGACCCGCGAGACCGGTCTCGACGCGCTGGAGCTGGGCGACGAGGCGGTGGTGGACGTCGCGGATTTCTCGCTCGCCGGGCGCGCGATGCGCAACGTACGCCAGATGGTGAAGCGCATTGAACGCCTCGGCTACGAGACCCGGGTCCGGCGCGCCCGGGACATCGACGAGGACGAGCTGGAGCGCATCCGGCGGGCCGCCGACGACTGGCGCGGCACCGACACCGAGCGCGGCTTCTCCATGGCGCTGGGCCGGATCGGCGACCCGGCCGACGGGGACTGCGTCATCGCCACCGCCCACAAGCCCGGCGACGGCGACGACGACTCCCCGTACGGCGACCTGAAGGCCGTGCTCCACTTCGTCCCGTGGGGCCGCGACGGCATGTCCCTCGACCTGATGCGCCGTGACCGCTCCGCCGACCCCGGCATGAACGAGCTGCTGATCGTCGCCGCCCTCCAGGCCGCCCCCCAGCTGTCCGTCGAACGGGTCTCGCTGAACTTCGCGATGTTCCGCTCGGTGCTCGCCCGCGGCGAGAAGCTGGGCGCGGGCCCGGTGCTGCGGCTCTGGCGCGGACTGCTGATCTTCCTGTCCCGCTGGTTCCAGATCGAGTCGCTGTACAAGTTCAACGCCAAGTTCCGGCCCCGCTGGGAGCCGCGCTTCGTGGTCTACCGCGCCGCCGGCGACCTGCCCCGGATCTCGCTGGCCGCCATGCAGGCCGAGGGCTTCGTGAACCTGGCGCTGCCCCGGCCGTTCGCCCGCCGGTTCCCCCGCCCGCAGCCGCGCCCCTGCGCCCATACCGGGATTCCGGAGCAGGAGCGGCACACCCGCGCCGCGTAACGGGGCGCCGCGCGGGGCCTGGCCAGGCCCTGTCTTCGGGTCCGTCCCGTCGCCCGCCGGGGACGCCGGACCAGCCCTTAGGCTGGTCGCATGAGCACGTTGCGTGGACGGGACGGCCGGGGCACGGTCCTGGGGCTGCCGGAGTGGGACCGCTGCGCGGTCATGGGCGTCGTGAACGTGACCCCGGACTCCTTCTCCGACGGTGGCCGCTGGTTCGACACCGCGACCGCGGTCAAGCACGGCCTCGACCTGGTCGCCCAGGGCGCCGACCTGATCGACGTCGGCGGCGAGTCGACCAGGCCCGGCGCCAGCCGGGTGGACGCCTCGGAGGAGCTGCGGCGCGTGATCCCGGTGGTCCGGGGCCTGGCCGCCGAGGGCGTCCTGGTCTCCGTGGACACCATGCGGGCGAAGGTCGCCGAGGAGGCGGTCGCGGCCGGCGCGGTCCTGGTCAACGACGTGAGCGGCGGCCTCGCCGACCCGGCCATGGTCGAGGTCGTCGCCGCGTCCGGGGCGCCGTTCGTCGTCATGCACTGGCGCGGTTTCAGCGAGTCGATGAACAGCCGCGCGGTGTACCGGGACGTGGTCGCGGAGGTCGTCCGGGAGCTGCGGGAGCGGATGGACGCCGTGGTCGCGGGCGGTGTCGCCCCGGAACGGATCGTCATCGACCCCGGCCTCGGCTTCGCCAAGGACGCCGCCCACGACCTGGCCCTGGTCGCCCACCTCGACGAGCTGCGCGCCCTGGGCCGCCCGCTGCTGGTCGCCGCCTCCCGCAAGCGTTTCCTCGGCCATGTGCTGGCGGGCGAGGGCGCCGCCCCGCCGCCCGCCCGGGAGCGGGACGCCGCCACCGCTGCGGTCTCCGCCCTCTCCGCCCACGCGGGCGCCTGGGCGGTCCGGGTCCACGAGGTGCGGGCCACGGCCGACGCCGTGCGGGTCGCCCGCGCCGTCGAGGGCGCCGCGTGACCGGGCCCCGCGACGACCACGCGGCGGCGGCCGCCGACATCGCTGCCGTCGAGCAGGCCAACACCGCCTTCTACGAGGCGATGGAACGCGGCGACCTGGACGGGCTCTCCGCGCTGTGGCTGCCGGGCGAGGACCTCATCGTCTCCTGCGTCCACCCCGGCTGGCCGGTGCTCACCGGGCGCGGCGAGGTGCTGCGCAGTTACGCCCTGATCATGGCCAACACCGAGTACATCCAGTTCTTCCTGACCGACGTCACGGTCTCGATGACCGGCGACATCGCCCTGGTGACCTGCACGGAGAACATCCTCAGCGGCGGGCCGGCGGAGGACGGCGGCGCGCTCGGGCCGCTGGTCGGCCAGCTGGTCGTGGCCACCAACGTGTTCCGGCGCACCCCGGACGGCTGGCGGCTCTGGTCCCACCACGGCTCGCCGGTCCTGACCGAGTCGGACGAGGACGAGGACGAGGACGACGAGACCACCCCCTGACCGGCCGGACCGGCCCCTGACCGCCCAGTCCGGCCGGACGAACCGGGCGAGTCCGGGCGAACCGTCCCGTCCCCCGCCGTCCTCCCGCCCGTTCCCCGCCGTCCTTCCGCCGTCCTTCCGCCGTCCTCCCGCCCGTCCCCCGCCGCCCGGACCGATATATCTCACGTCGCCCGGAGGGTTGGAATCCACTGCTGCGGGTAAAAGCGGCTACCAGTCCCGTGAGGTTCTGTCCATAGCCCCCACGGGGGAGCACTGTCAGTGCTCGCAGGTAGATTCGAAAGAGAGCACCTCGCCGTCCGCACACGGCCCCGTGTCTCTACGCCCGACGACAGCAGGAGTGATTCGCGTGGATCGTGTCGCGCTGCGCGGCCTCAAGGCCCGTGGGCACCATGGCGTCTTCCCCCGGGAACGCGAAGAGGGCCAGACCTTCATCGTGGACGTGGTGCTCGGCCTGGACATCCGCCCCGCGGCCGCCTCCGACGACCTGACCAAGACGGTGCACTACGGCATCGTCGCCGAGGAGGTCGTCGAGGTCGTCCGGGGCGAACCGGTCGATCTGATCGAGACGCTCGCGGAGCGCATCGCCCAGACATGCCTCAAGCACGAAGGAGTCGAGGAAGTGGAGGTGGTGGTGCACAAGCCGGACGCGCCGATCACCGTCCCCTTCGACGATGTGACCATCACGATCACCCGGAGCCGAGTATGACTGGTTTTTCCACCACCGGGCAGAGCGACCCGACCGTACAGCCGGTTCCCGCCTCCGTGGTCGCGCAGGTGGACGCCGCCGACAGCACCCTGTCCAACCCCAAACGCGCCGTGCTCTCGCTGGGGTCCAATCTCGGCAACCGCCTGGACACCCTCCAGGGGGCCATAGACGCCCTGGAGGACACGCCGGGTCTCCGGGTCAAGGCCGTGTCGCCGGTGTACGAGACGGAGCCCTGGGGCGTCGCCCCCGGCTCCCAGCCCTCGTACTTCAACGCGGTGGTCGTGGTGAAGACGACGCTCCCCCCGTCCTCGCTCCTGGAGCGCGGTCAGGCCATCGAGGAGGCGTTCGATCGGGTCCGCTCGGAGCGCTTCGGCCCGCGCACCATCGACGTCGACATCGTGACGTACGCGGACGTCGTCTCCGACGACCCGGAGCTGACCCTCCCCCACCCGCGAGCCCATCAGCGGGCCTTCGTCCTCGCCCCGTGGCACGACATCGAACCGGACGCGCAGCTGCCCGGCGCCGGTCCCGTCGCGGAGCTGCTGGCCGCCGTCGGGCGGGACGGCGTGCAGCCCCGCGCCGACCTGGAACTCCGTCTGCCCGAGTAGTCGTTAGGCTCGACGGCGACAAGGACCACGGGCGGCGAAGGGCGGATCACTCGGTGAAGCAACTACGGCTCGGGGTACTCATCGGCCTCTTCGTCGCGGCCGGGGTGCTCTCCTGGGGCGGCGCGCGCCTCTGGGACTCCCTGGGCAACCTGCCGAGCGTCCCCCTCGCCGCGCCGATCGTGCTCGCGGTGATCGCCGCCGTGCTGTTCGCGACGACGCTCTCCATCCGTTCCCGGCTGCGCGCCCAGCGCGAGCGCCGGCCGGGCGCCAAGGGCGTCGAGCCCCTGATGGCGGCGCGGGCGGTCGTCTTCGGCCAGGCCAGCGCGCTGGTCGTCGCCCTGGTCTCCGGGATGTACGGCGGCACGGGCGTCTTCCTGCTCGGCTCCCTCGACGTCCCGGCCCGCCGTGACCAGGCGATCTACGCCGGCCTCGCGGTCCTGGCCGGCATCGCGGTGGTCGTCGCCGCCCTCTGGCTGGAGCGCGTCTGCAAGCTCCCGGAGGACGAGAACGGCGACGGAAGCCGCTCCTCCGCGTAACGGCCGGGGGCCGCGGACCGGGGCCGGGGGCACCGCCCCCCGCTCGGCCCCCGGCCCCTGGCTCCCGGCCTCCGGCTCAGCGCGCCAGTATCAGGCTCATCGCCTCGGCCCGGGTCGACGCGTCGCGCAGCTGGCCGCGCACCGCCGAGGTCGTCGTCTTCGCGCCGGGCTTGCGAATGCCCCGGACGGACATGCACATGTGCTCCGCCTCGATGACCACGATCGCGCCCCGCGCCTCCAGGATGCGCATCAGCGAGTCCGCGATCTGCGTGGTCAGCCGCTCCTGCACCTGCGGCCGGCGGGCGAAGACGTCGACCAGGCGGGCGAGCTTCGACAGCCCCGTGATCTTGCCGCTCTCCGCGGGGATGTAGCCGACGTGGGCCACCCCGTGGAACGGGAGCAGATGGTGCTCGCAGAGGCTGACGATCTCGATGTCCCGCACCAGGACCATCTCGTCGTGCCCCAGGTCGAACGTCGTGGTCAGGACGTCCTCGGGCTCCTGCCGCAGACCTGCCAGGATCTCCTTGTACGCCCGCGCCACCCGCCCCGGCGTCTCGCGCAGCCCCTCACGGTCCGGGTCCTCGCCCACGGCGAGGAGGAGTTCGCGCACGGCCGCCTCGGCCCGCTTCTCGTCGAACTCGCCGATCGGCCCCTGGCCGTCCAACGTCACCGGGTCGGTCATCTGTGCCTCGTTCCTCTGAGCTGTCACCCGCACACACTTCTCATACGGTCGCATCTCGTACGGTCGTACGAAAATGCCGCGCCTCCACAGGCTAGAACCTGCGAAGGCGCGGCATCCATTCCGAGCCGGGTCCCGTCCCCGTGACAGGGAACACATCCGGATCAGCCCTCGGCGGCGTCCTCCGGACGCACCTCGGTGGACGGGACGTTCTCCGTGGGGACGACCGACCCGTTCGCCGCGGCGGCGCCGTTGGTGAGGGCGAGCTCCTTCGGCGAGAGCACCGGCGGACGCGTCGACGGGGTGCGCCGGGCGGAGCCGGTCCACGCCGGGCGGGCCGGACGCTTCACGACCGGGGCGAAGATCTCCGCGATCTCCTCCTTGCCCAGCGTCTCCTTCTCCAGCAGCTGGAGGACCAGGTTGTCCAGCACGTCGCGGTTCTCGACGAGGATCTCCCACGCGTCGTTGTGGGCGGTCTCGATGAGCTTCTTGACCTCTTCGTCGACCAGGGCCGCGACCTCTTCCGAGTAGTCGCGCTGGTGGCCCATCTCCCGGCCCACGAAGGGCTCGGTGTTGTCGCCGCCGAACTTGATCGCGCCCAGCCGCTCCGTCATGCCGTACTGCGTGACCATCGCGCGGGCCGTGGCGGTGGCCTTCTCGATGTCGTTCGCCGCACCGGTGGTCGGGTCGTGGAAGACCAGTTCCTCCGCCGCGCGGCCGCCCAGCATGTACGCCAGCTGGTCGAGCATCTCGTTGCGCGTGGTGGAGTACTTGTCCTCCTCCGGGAGCACCATCGTGTAACCGAGGGCGCGGCCGCGGGAGAGGATCGTGATCTTGTGGACCGGGTCCGCCTGCGGAGAGGCCGCCGCGACCAGGGCGTGTCCGCCCTCGTGGTACGCGGTGATCTTCTTCTCCTTCTCGGACATGATCCGGGTCCGCTTCTGCGGGCCCGCCACGACGCGGTCGATGGCCTCGTCGAGCGTCTTGTTGTCGATCAGCTTCTGGTTGCTGCGCGCCGTGAGGAGCGCCGCCTCGTTCAGCACGTTCGACAGGTCGGCGCCGGTGAAGCCGGGCGTGCGGCGGGCGACGGCGCCGAGGTCGACGTCCTTCGCGACCGGCTTGCCCTTCTGGTGGACCTTGAGGATCTCCAGACGGCCCTGCATGTCCGGCCGGTCGACCGCGATCTGGCGGTCGAAGCGGCCCGGGCGCAGCAGCGCCGGGTCGAGGATGTCCGGCCGGTTGGTCGCGGCGATCAGGATGACGCCGCCCTTCACGTCGAAGCCGTCCATCTCGACGAGCAGCTGGTTCAGCGTCTGCTCGCGCTCGTCGTGGCCGCCGCCCATGCCGGCGCCGCGGTGCCGGCCGACGGCGTCGATCTCGTCGACGAAGACGATCGCCGGGGCGTTCGCCTTGGCCTGCTCGAAGAGGTCGCGGACCCGGCTGGCGCCGACGCCGACGAACATCTCGACGAAGTCGGACCCGGAGATCGAGTAGAAGGGGACGCCCGCCTCGCCCGCGACGGCGCGCGCGAGCAGCGTCTTGCCCGTACCGGGCGGACCGTACAGCAGCACGCCCTTGGGGATCTTGGCGCCGACGGCCTGGAACTTCGCCGGCTCCTGGAGGAACTCCTTGATCTCCTCCAGCTCCTCGACGGCCTCGTCCGAGCCCGCCACGTCGGCGAACGTCGTCTTCGGGGTGTCCTTGGTGATGAGCTTGGCCTTGGACTTCCCGAACTGCATGACCCGGGAGCCGCCGCCCTGCATCTGGTTCATCAGGAACAGGAAGACGACCACGATCAGGACGAAGGGCAGCAGCGACAGGAGGATCGAGATGAACGGGGACTGCTTCGACGGGGAGACCGTGTAACCCTTGTCGATCTTGCCGCTCTCGAACTTCTGCTGCAGCGTGTCGGCGAGCTGGACACCCTGGTTGCCGATGTAGCTCGCCTGGAACTTGCCGCCGGACTCGCCCGAGAGCTTCTGGCCCTTCTTCAGCTCGATCTTGATGATCTGTTCGTCACCGGTGGTCAGCTTGGCCTGCGCCACCTGGTCCCTGCTGATCGCCTGGACCACCTTGCCGGTGTCCACCGATTTGTAGCCGCCCGACGAGCTGACGACCTCCATCAACACGACCACGGCGAGGACGGCCAGCACGATCCACATGACCGGCCCACGGAAGTATCGCTTCACGTCCATCCATACGGGGCGATGACGCCCCGTCCCTCCTGCCCGTAGGTAAATGCTGCTGTGAGAAAAGACTGTTCTTCGGACGGTACCCCAGCATTGTCACCCGCGACTGCCGGGGACGTCTGTCAAAACCCGCCTTCCACGTCTGAACGACGGGAATCGCGTGAAAGGTTCCCGCCCGTGCGCTCCGGGCGGCGGTCAGCCGCCGTAGACGTGCGGGGCGAGCGTGCCGACGAAGGGGAGGTTGCGGTACTTCTCCGCGTAGTCCAGTCCGTAGCCGACGACGAATTCGTTGGGGATGTCGAAACCGACCCACTTGCAGTCGAGCGCCACCTTGGCCGCGTCCGGCTTGCGCAGCAGGGTGCAGATCTCCAGGGACGCGGGCTCGCGCGACCCGAGGTTGGACATCAGCCAGGACAGGGTCAGGCCCGAGTCGATGATGTCCTCGACGATCAGGACGTGCTTGCCCTTGATGTCGGTGTCCAGGTCCTTGAGGATCCGGACGACGCCGGAGGACTGGGTGCCCGCGCCGTACGACGAGACGGCCATCCAGTCCATGGTGACGGGGTTGGACAGCGCACGCGCCAGGTCCGCCATCACCATCACCGCGCCCTTGAGGACGCCGACGATGAGCAGGTCCTTGCCCGCGTACTCCGCGTCGATCTTCGCGGCCAGCTCGACGAGCTTCGCGTCGATCTCTTCCTTGGTGAGGAGCACCGACTGGAGGTCGGTGCCCATGTCCTTCTCGTTCACCCGCGTCTCTTTCTGTGCCTGCCGGCCCCCGGGGCGGGTGCCCCGCGCCGGCGCGGCCGTTCGCCTGCGTGTCAGCCGCTCGTGCTTCAGCTCTGCCGAATCACAAGTCTGCCACCCTGGCGCATGGCCTCGACGCGGCCGGGCAGGTTGATGGCCCGCTGGCCGCGCCAGCCGGTGATCAGGCGGTCGACCTCCTCGATGTGCCGGGCGAACAGCGAACCGGCCGGGGAACCGGCCTCCACGACGGCCCGGCGCAGCACCCGGCGGCGCACGGCGGGCGGCAGCGCGTACAGCTTGGCGCACTCCAGGCGGCCCGCCTCGTCCCGGACGCTGCGCGCGGCCTCGGCGGCCCAGGTGTCCAGGGCGTCGGCGTCGTCGCGGGAGAGCTGCGCGGTGCGGGCCAGGGCCTCGACGACCCCCTTGCCCAGTGCTTTCTCCAGGGCGGGCAGGCCCTCGTGGCGCAGTCGGGAGCGGGTGTAGGCGGGGTCGATGTTGTGCGGGTCGTCCCAGACGGGCAGGGACTGGGCGAGGCAGGCCGTGCGGGCGGTCTGCCGGTCGAGCTGGAGGAAGGGGCGGCGGTAGCGGCCGGCCGGGCCGGAGGAGGCGGCCATGCCGGAGAGGGAGCGGATGCCGGAGCCGCGGGCGAGGCCCAGCAGCACCGTCTCCGCCTGGTCGTCGCGGGTGTGTCCCAGCAGCACGGCGGTGGCGCCGTGGCGTTCGGCGGCCGCGTCCAGGGCGGCGTAGCGGGCGTCGCGAGCGGCGGCCTCGGGGCCGCCCTCGTGGCCGACCCGCACGGCGACGGACTCGACCGGGTCGAGCCGCATGGCAGTGAGGCGGTCGACGACCTCGGCGGCCCGCGCGTCGGAGCCGTCCTGGAGGCCGTGGTCGACGGTGACGCCGCCGGCCCGGACGTCGAGTTTGCGCGCCTCGAAGGCGAGGGCGGAGGCGAGTGCCATCGAATCGGCCCCGCCGGAGCATGCGACGAGCACCAGCGGGGTATCGGGGCGTTCGGGGAGTGGGGCGCGCTGCCTGCCCGCACCGGCTTCGGCGAGCTCGGGGTGCGGGGTGCGCCGGGGGTGTTCGGCGTTCCGGGTGTGCTCGTTGAGGATGTCGTGGAGTACGCGGCGGACCGCCAGGCGTATCGCCGCGACCGCAGGATGGGGACCCATGTCCGGTGCCCTTCGTGGAGTGTCGGGAGTGCTTCGAGTGCCGGGATGAGCGGAAGTTCCGTCACTCAGAGTGCATCGATGGTGACAGAGGCAGGCCGTCCATCGAGCATTGCACGCCTTCCCATGCCTCTACGGTCCCTCGGATGGGTGATTACCGGTGCGTTCTTGTCCTGTCGCGTGTTGTCCGGGCCGTTGTGATCACGACTCTGCCTTACGGTGCACCCTCGCGATCCAGTCCTCGGGCTTCGCGATCTCCGCCTTGGTGGGGAGGGTGTTCGGCGAGGTCCAGACCCGGTTGAAGCCGTCCATGCCGACCTGGTCGACGACGGCGCGGACGAACCGCTCGCCGTCGCGGTACTGGCGCAGCTTGGCGTCGAGCCCGAGCAGCTTGCGCAGCGCCTGGTCCAGTCGGCCGGCGCCGCGCGCCCGGCGCTGCTGGAACTTCTCGCGGATCTCGGCGACGGAGGTGACGACCTCGGGTCCGACGCCGTCCATGACGTAGTCGGCGTGCCCTTCGAGGAGGGACATCACCGCGGTGAGCCGGCCGAGGATCTCGCGCTGGACGGGGGTCTGGACGAGTTCGACGAGGCTGCGGCCCTCGTTCTCGCCGGTCTCGCCCTCGGGGCGGCCCCCGGCCAGGGCCTGCGCCGCCTCGCGGAGCCGTTCCAGCACGGTCATCGGGTCGACGTCGGTCTCCTCCAGGAACGACTGGATCTCGCCCTGGAGGTGGTCGCGCAGCCACGGCACCCCGGTGAACTGGGTGCGGTGGGTCTCCTCGTGGAGGGCGACCCAGAGCCGGAAGTCGTGCGGGTCGACCTCCAGCTCGCGCTCGACGTGGACGATGTTCGGGGCGACCAGCAGCAGCCTGCCGCCGTCGGCCGAGGCGGGGAGGTCGCGGCCCATGGGGGCGAAGGTCTCGTACTGGCCGAGGACCCGGGAGGCCAGGAACGACAGCAGCATCCCCACCTCGACGCCGGTCACCTTGCCGCCGACCGCGCCGAGCACGACGCCGCCGGGTCCGCCGGGGCGGCGCTCGCTCAGCTTCCCCAGCAGCGGGCGGAGCAGCTCCCGGAAGCCGTCGGCGTTGGCCCGGATCCAGCCGGCCCGGTCCACGACCAGGACCGGGGTGTCCGCCGGCTCGGCGCCCTCGGGGATCATCCGGGTGAAGGAGCGGACGTGGTCCTCGGACGCCGTGGCGTGCCGGCGCAGCTCCGCGACGACCGCGCGCGCCTCCTCGCGGCTGATCTCCGGCCCGGGCCGGACCAGCCTGGTCGCGGTCGCGACCGCGAGGTTCCAGTCGACCATCTCGGCACCACCGATGCTCGTCATGGGTCAACCGTACGTGCTCGGGTCCGTCCGCGCCGGGGTGTTGACGGGGCCGTCGGACGGGACGGGCGGCGCGACGGGTCGGGCGGTACGGCGGACGGGACCGGTACGGCGGGACGGCCCGGCGGGGCGGCCGGCACCCGGCGCGGCCCGGCGCGACCCGGGGCGGTGCGGCGGGACGGCCCGGCGCGGGACGGCCCGGCGCGGGCCCCGCCGGGTCACCTGGCGGGGGCGGCCAGGGCGGTGGCGAGGGAGTCGAGGGCGGACTGCGCCTCGGACGGGGAGGTGGTGCCCGACGCCAGGAAGGCGAAGGCGAGCAGCCGGCCCCGCGCGTCGACGACCGTGCCGGCGAGCGAGTTCACCCCGGTGAGCGTGCCGGTCTTGGCGCGGATCAGGCCGGTGCCCGCGGACTTCGCGCTGTAGCGGTCGCTGAGGGTGCCGGTGAACCCGGCCACCGGAAGGCCGGTGAGGACCGGGCGGAGCTCGGGGTGGTCGGGGCCCGCGGCCCGGGCGAGGAGACCGGCCAGCAGTCCGGCGGTGACCTTGTCCTCGCGGTTCAGCCCGCTGCCGTCGGCGAGGTTCGCGCCGGCCATCGGCAGGCGGAGCCCGGTGAGCCGGGCGGTGACGGCCCGGCGGCCGCCGGCGAAGTCGGCCGGCTCCCCCGCGGCGATGGCGGTCTGCCGGGCGAGTGCCTCGGCGATGTCGTTGTCGCTGTTGGTCAGGGCGCGTTCGACCAGGGCGGAGAGCGGGGCGGACAGATGGCGGGCGACCGGGCGCGATCCGACGGCCGGGCGGCCGTGCGCCGGGGCGGACGCGACGGCGATCCCGGCGTCGCCGAGCAGTTCGCGGAAGGTGCGCGCGGCGTCGCGGGCCGGGTCGTCGCTGCGCGGGGCGGGCCCGCTGTCGCTGCGGTCGAGGCGGCCCTCGTCGGTCATCAGGGCGGTGACGGGCGCGATGTTCTCGTTGGGGCCGATCGGGTGCCGGGCGGGCCCGGAGTAGTGGGAGGTGTCGTAGCCGAGGCGGACCCGGTCCACGCCCCGCTCCTTCAGCACCCGGGCGGTGTCGGCGGCCAGCGCGCGCAGGGCCGCCTTGTCGAGGGTGGGGTCGCCGCCGCCGACCAGGGTGACGGCCCGGGCGTCGGGGGACGCCTCGACGGTCGTGGCGATGCGGTGGTGCGGGCCGAGCGCGCTCAGGGCGGCGACCGAGGTGGCGATCTTGACCGTGGAGGCGGGCGTCATCGGGGTGTCGGCGCCCTGGCCGTAGAGCCGTTCGCCGGTGGCGGCGTCGATGACGACGGCGGAGCGCACGGAGCCCAGCGCGGGGTCCTTCAGCAGCCTGCCGAGGGTGGCGCGGAGCTCGGCCGACGCCCGGTCGGGGCCGGTGCGGGCGTCGGAGGCGGCGTCGTCGGCCGCGCCGGCCGGGGCGGTGAGCGGGGCCAGGACGGGCGGGGCGCTGGGGGCGGGCGGCGTCCCGTCCGGCGTTCCGGCGCCGTGATGTGCGCCACCTGTGCCGCCGCGGGCGGCGACCCAGTCCCGCTCGGCCTTACGCTGGCCCGAGTCCCAGGGGCCGGCGGCAAGGGCGACGCCGGCCGCGAGCACCAGACCGAGGCCGGCGGCGACGGCCGTGAACCGGCGGTCGCTCAGTCCCGCCGGGCTGAACGCACGGCCGCGCCGGACCAGCGCGCCCAGCCTGTCCAGCGGGTCGACCGACGGTCTCTTCACCGGCTCGTCCACCGTTGACCAGCCCCTTTCGCGAGCACACATCTGCGTGGGGGACACTTAACCACCAGTCTTATGTCTTGATCATGGAGGAGCCACCCGTGGAGTTCGACGTCACCATCGAGATTCCGAAGGGTTCGCGGAACAAGTACGAGGTGGACCACGAGACCGGCCGGATCCGCCTGGACCGCCGCCTCTTCACCTCGACGAGCTACCCGGCGGACTACGGCTTCGTCGAGAACACCCTCGGTGAGGACGGCGACCCGCTGGACGCGCTGGTCATCCTGGAGGAGCCGACCTTCCCCGGCTGCCTCATCAAGTGCCGCGCCATCGGCATGTTCCGGATGACGGACGAGGCCGGCGGCGACGACAAGCTGCTGTGCGTGCCGGCGTCCGACCCCCGGATGGAGCACCTGCGCGACATCCAGGACGTGTCGGAGTTCGACCGCCTGGAGATCCAGCACTTCTTCGAGGTCTACAAGGACCTGGAGCCCGGCAAGTCCGTCGAGGGCGCCGACTGGGTGGGCCGCGCCGAGGCCGAGGCCGAGATCGAGGCGTCCTACAAGCGTCTGGCGGCGCAGGGCGACGCCCACTGACCCGAGCGGTCGCGGCCGGATCCCGGCCGTCCCGGCATACGAAACGGGCGGTGCTCCTCTCCGGGGGGGGCGCCGCCCGTTTCGTATGCCCGGGGAGGGCCCGCCTCTCATGCCCGGGAGGGCCTGCCCGTCCGTCCGTGCCGGTGCCCGGCCGGTGGGGCGGCCGCCGCCGCGTGCCGTCCCCGGTTGTTCCGCATGACCCGTTCCTCCGGGTTCCGCTTCCTTTTCCTTTCGTCCGGGTTCCGCTTCCGTTCGTGGCGGGTTCCGTTCGGGCCGTCCGGGTCCGTCGTCCGGCCTCTCGCGGCGGTCTCCGCACCCCTGAGCGCACCTTTCGGCCGCGACCGTCCCGTATGCCCCACCCTTACCCCCGGTCATACTGGGCAGCAGCGCAGTCGAAGACGCGCAGCCGAGACGAGCGAGGTCGGAATGGTGTCGGAAACGGGCGGTCCGGAAGACCAGAAGCCCCAGTCCGACGAGGCGCGCAGCGCCTTTGTCCCGCCTGCCGGGGTGGAGCGGCGGACGACCGCGCCCCCGGACGACCAGCCGACGTCGGAGTTCGCCATTCCGGCGGGCCTGGCGACCGGTCCGCAGGATGCCGTCCCCGGCTCCGGCACGGGTTCCGCTTCCGGCTCCGGCACGGGTTCCGGTTCTGGTTCGGGCGCCGCCGCTCCGGGCGCTGGGGCCGGGTCCGGGACGGGCTCGGGGTCGGACACGATCGGCTCCGCCTTCGCCCCACCGAGCACGTACCGCGCCCAGCATTCGCCGCCCGCCTTCACCCCGGCGCACGGCAGCCCGATGGTCCGGCTGACCAAGGAAGCCCCCTGGCAGGACCGGATGCGCACGATGCTGCGCATGCCGGTCGCCGAGCGCCCCGCGCCCGAGCCGGTGCAGAAGTCCGACGAGACGGGCCCGGCGGTGCCGCGCGTGCTCGACCTGACGCTCCGCATCGGCGAACTGCTGCTCGCGGGCGGCGAGGGCGCCGAGGACGTCGAGGCGGCGATGTTCGCGGTGACCCGCAGCTACGGGCTGGACCGCAGCGAGCCCACGGTCACCTTCACCCTGCTGTCGATCTCGTACCAGCCGTCGCTGGTGGACGACCCGGTGACGGCGAGCAGGACCGTACGCCGCCGGGGCACCGACTACACCCGGCTGGCCGCCGTCTTCCGGCTCATCGACGACATCACCACCGGGGACGTCGAGGTCACGCTGGAGGACGCCTACCGGCGGCTGGCGGAGATCCGGCGCAACCGGCACCCCTACTCCGGCTGGGTGCTGACGCTGGCCGGCGGCGGCCTCGCCGGGGCCGCGTCGGTGCTGGTCGGCGGTGGCGCGCTGGTGTTCGTGGTGGCCGCGATCGGCGCGATGCTCGGCGACCGGCTCGCCTGGCTCTGCGCCGGGCGCGGGCTGCCGGAGTTCTACCAGTTCGTGGTGGCGGCGATGCCGCCGGCCGCGCTGGGGGTGGCGCTGACCCTGACCCACTGGTCGGACCTGCGGCCGTCCGCGGTCATCACCGGTGGGCTGTTCGCGCTGCTGCCCGGACGGGCCCTGGTGGCGGGCGTACAGGACGGGCTGACCGGCTTCTACATCACGGCGGCCGCGCGCCTGCTCGAAGTCATGTACCTGTTCATCGGCATCGTCGTGGGCGTGCTGCTGGTGCTGTACATGGGCGTGCAGCTGGGCGCGCAGCTGAACCCCGGGACCAGGTTCTTCGCCCCCGACCGGCCGGTGGTGCAGATCCTGGCGTCGATGGCGCTCTGTCTCGCCTTCGCGATCCTGCTCCAGCAGGACCGTTCCACGGTTCTGGCGGTGACCCTGAACGGGGCCGTGGCCTGGGTGATCTACGGGTCGATGGCCCGCACCGGCCACATCTCGCCGGTGCTGGCGACGGCGACGGCGGCCGGTCTGGTGGGCCTGTTCGGGCAGCTCTTCTCGCGTTACCGGCACTCCTCGTCGCTGCCGTTCATCACGGCCGCGATCGGCCCGCTGCTGCCGGGGTCGGCCACGTACTTCGGTCTGCTGGCCGTGGCCCAGGGGAACGTGAACGCCGGGCTGGTCTCGCTGTCCACGGCGGTGGCGACGGCCCTGGCCATCGCGATCGGGGTGAATCTGGGGAGTGAGATCTCCCGGCTGTTCATGCGGGTGCCGGGGGAGGTCGGCGGCGCGACCCGCCGCGCGGCCAAGCGGACGCGCGGCTTCTGAGAGCGCCGGGCCCCTCCGGAACGGAACCCGGAGGCCGGAGGAGGCCGGAGGCCGTACGCCGGAGGCCGGAGGAGGCCGTACGCCGGAGGCCGGAGGAGGCCGTACGCCGGAGACCCGCGGGCCGGGATACGGATACGGGCCCGGATACGGGTCGGGCCCGAGGCCGTGTGCCTCGGGCCCGTGCGGGCACGGCCCCGGGCGGGGCCGGCGCCGGTGGGATGCGGGTCAGCGCTTGGCGTGACGGCCGCGCTGGACCACGGCCGGGCCGCCACCCTCCGCGGGCGCCCCGCCGGCCACGGCGTCGTCCGCCGCCGCGGCCTTCTTCGCCTTGGAGCGGGCCCGCAGGAACTCGATCGCGATCGGCACCACCGAGATCAGCACGATCAGGATGAGCATCGCCTCGATGTTCTGGTGAACGAAGTCGATCTTGCCGAGGGCGGAGCCCAGGAGCGTGACGCCGACCCCCCACAGCACGCCGCCGATGATGTTGAACACGATGAACGAGCGGTAGTTCATCCGGCTCACACCGGCGATGATCGGCGTGAACGTGCGCACGACGGGGACGAAGCGCGCCAGGACCAGCGACTTCGGCCCGTACTTCTCGAAGAACTCGTGCGCCTTCTCGACGTTCTCCTGCTTGAAGAGGCGGGAGTCCGGCCGTCTGAAGAGCGCCGGGCCGACCTTGCGGCCGAAGAGATACCCCACCTGGTCGCCGATGATCGCCGCCAGGGCCACCAGGACGCAGACCAGCCAGAGCGGAGTCCGCAGCTGGTTCGTGGTGACCAGCAGGCCCGTGGTGAAGAGCAGGGAGTCGCCGGGCAGGAAGAAGCCGATCAGCAGTCCGGACTCGGCGAAGACGATGAGGAGGACGCCGGGGAGTCCGAAGGTGTTGATGAGATGGTCCGGGTCCAGCCAGCTCGGTCCGAGCGCAAGCGTGTTCAAGGGTCCGGGCTCCTGGGTCGGTCGATGGCGGCTGAGTGGCCGCCGACAACTGCGTGGCCGCCCAAAGCTATCAACGCGGTACGACGTCGTCGGGTTCCAGCCTCCCCGTCGGCGCACCCCCCGGGCCCGGCGACCGGGCCAACCGGGACAAAGCCCTCCCGACGGCCGTCGCGCACGGCACGTCCGCGCGCCGGCCGCCGGAAGGGCGGTCCCGGTGGAGTTCCGCGCCCCCGGCCCCGCCCTCGGGACCTGTCCCCCGGGACCTGCCCCCCGACCCTGGGGTCTGTCCTCCGGGGCGCCTACGACAGGCGTTCCGCGTTGGCGTCGATGGCGTCGTGCAGGTGCTCGGCCATGCCCGGCCAAATCGCCTCGTAGTGGGCCCGGAACCTCGGGTCGGACACGTACATCGCGGCGAGCCCCCGGTGCATCTCGGGCGTGCACTCGTAGAACCACCGGGTGATGTGCTGGCGGTGGGCCTCGGCCAGCTCCCTCGCCCGCTCCCCGACGGCCGGCTCGCCGGCCTCCATCAGCGCGGCGTAGGCGGCGTCCCAGTCGGCGGACTCCGCCTGCATCCGCTGCCAGTCCTCCTTCGTGTACCGGGCGGCCTTGCGCCGCGACTCCGCGTAGGCGTCGGTGTCGCCCCAGCGGCGTCCGGCCTCCTCGGCGTGCTCCTCGGGGTCCCGGTCCCCGAACACCTCGAACCTCTCCTCGGGCGTGAGGTCGATGCCCATCTTTCGCGCCTCCATTGCTGTCTCGACGGCGTCCGCCATCCTTCGGAGCTCGGCGATCCGGTCGGTCAGCAGCCGGTGCTGGCGGCGCAGGTGCTCCTGCGGGTCCGCGTCCGGGTCGTCGAGCAGTACCGCGATCTCGTCGAGCGGGAAGCCGAGCTCCCGGTAGAACAGAATCCGCTGCAACCGGTCCAGGTCCGCGTCGTCGTACCGGCGGTGACCGGCATGACTGCGACCGCCGGGCGAGAGCAGCCCGATGCCGTCGTAGTGGTGCAGGGTGCGCACCGTGACGCCGGCGAAGCCGGCGACCTGTCCCACGGAATAGTCCACGTCTTCACGCCCCCTTGTCTCTTCTCTCCGATCGGGTACGCCCCGAGCCTGAGCCCTGACGCCACGTGAGGTGCAAGCCGCCCGGGGGAAGCGGGACCCCGCCGTTCGACGCGCCGGACACCCCGTCTTCCATATGGCCACCTTCGTGCAGATACGTCCGGATACATTCTGATGCATCCGCTTCTGTCTCGCCGGAGGTCTCCGCGATGCCCATGCCCGTCAACGTCGCCGTCATCTACTACTCCTCGACCGGCACGGTCGCCACGATGGCCAAGGCCGTCGCGGAGTACGCCGAGAAGGCCGGCGCGCAGGTACGGCTGCGCAGGGCCGCGGAACTCGCCCCGCAGGCCGCGATCGACTCCAACGCGGCCTGGGCCGCCAACACCCGGGCGACCGCGGACATCCCGGAGGCGTCGCCGGACGACATGATCTGGGCGGACGCCGTGATCTTCGGTACGCCCACCCGGTTCGGCAACGTCACCTCGCAGCTGAAGCAGTTCCTGGACACCCTCGGCGGCCTCTGGCAGGCCGGCCGGCTCGCGGACAAGGTCTACAGCGGCTTCACCTCCACCAGCACCGCGCACGGCGGCCAGGAGTCCACCCTGCTGGCGCTCTACAACACGGTCCATCACTTCGGCGGCATCCTCGTCCCGCCCGGATACACGGACCCCGCGAAGTTCGTCGACGGGAACCCGTACGGCACCTCGCACGTGTCCGGGCAGGGCGACATCCCAGTCGGCGAGCAGACCCTGACCGCCGCCCGGATCCAGGCCGAGCGGGTCGTGAAGTTCACCCGCGCGATCAAGCAGGGCCTCGCCGCGGAGAGTTGATCCCTCCCCCTTCCCATCCTCCGCACCGCGCCCCGCACCGCACCGTCCGATGTCCGTCGAGAGTCGAGAGCCGAGAAGGGCTGTCCGCCGATGCCTCTCCACACTGGTTCGCCCCGCGGCACGGAGCCGTCCCGGGAACGTCGCAGGCTCGCCCTCAACCCGTTCTTCGGGGAGGCCGATCCGGTCGCCGGCATGGAGGTGGCGCCGCCCCGGCACCGGCTCCCGGACGGGCCGATGCCGCCGTCGACCGCGTACGGTCTGGTCCACGACGAGCTGATGCTCGACGGCAACGCACGGCTCAACCTCGCGACCTTCGTCACCACCTGGATGGAACCCCAGGCCGGGGTGCTGATGAACGAGTGCCGCGACAAGAACATGATCGACAAGGACGAGTACCCGCGCACCGCCGAGCTGGAGCGGCGTTGCGTGTCGATGCTCGCCGACCTGTGGAACGCGCCCGATCCGGCGGCCGCCGTGGGCTGTTCGACGACCGGCTCCAGCGAGGCCTGCATGCTCGCGGGGATGGCGCTGAAACGCCGCTGGGCGGTCAGGAACGCCGACCGCTACCCGGCGGCCGCCCGGCCGAACCTGGTCATGGGCGTCAATGTGCAGGTCTGCTGGGAGAAGTTCTGCGACTTCTGGGAGATCGAGGCGCGGCAGGTCCCGATGGAGGGCGAGCGCTTCCATCTCGACCCGCAGGCGGCGGCCGACCTCTGCGACGAGAACACCATCGGCGTGGTCGGCATCCTCGGCTCCACCTTCGACGGCTCGTACGAGCCGATCGCGGAGCTCTGCGCGGCCCTGGACGCCCTCCAGGAACGCACCGGCCTCGACGTCCCGGTCCATGTCGACGGCGCGTCCGGCGGAATGATCGCGCCCTTCCTCGACCCGGACGTGGTGTGGGACTTCCGGCTGCCCCGGGTCTCCTCGATCAACACCTCGGGACACAAGTACGGCCTGGTCTACCCGGGCGTCGGATGGGCCCTGTGGCGTTCGCCCGACGAACTCCCCGAGGAGCTGGTGTTCCGGGTCAACTACCTGGGCGGCGACATGCCGACCTTCGCGCTGAACTTCTCCCGGCCCGGCGCCCAGGTGGTCGCCCAGTACTACACCTTCCTGCGACTGGGCCGGGAGGGCTACCGGGCCGTCCAGCAGTCGTCCCGGGACATCGCCGTCGCACTGGCCCGGCAGTTCGAGGAGTTGGGAGACTTCCGGCTGCTCACCCGGGGCGACCAACTTCCCGTCTTCGCGCTGACGACCGCGCCGGACGTGAAGGCGTACGACGTCTTCGACGTGTCGCGGCGGCTGCGCGAGCACGGCTGGCTGGTGCCCGCGTACACCTTCCCGGCCAACCGGCAGGACCTGTCCGTGCTGCGGGTGGTGTGCCGCAACGGGTTCTCCTCGGACCTGGCCGCGCTGCTGCTGGAGGACCTGCGCCTGGTGCTCCCCGACCTCCGCCGCCAGGACTGCCCGCTGAGCACCGACAAGCAGGCGGCGACGTCCTTCCACCACTGACCGTCCCGCGCTCCCCCCGGGCCGGCACTCCCCCGCGGGCCGGTGCGGGAGGTGGGCCGGCGCGGGGTGGCCGGTGCGGGGGGGGGGGGGCGGTCACTCGTCGTCGCCGGGATCTCGGACGCCCGTCGCGTACGGGTTCTCCTGCCCCTCGGCGAGCACGCCGACGAAAGGTTCGCCCTCTCCGGCGAAGGTGTACGCCCCGCCCTTGATCCGGGCGATCAGGCCGCGGGTCCACTCGGCGTCCGCGTCCGAGGAGTGGACCCACATGTTCATGATCTCGCCGATGTGCCCGATCGACTCGGGCCCTTCCTCCGGCGTGTAGTACTCGGTGACCGACGTCCGCCAGGCGGCGAGGCCCGCGACCCGTTGTTCGAGCAGCGCCACCGCCTCGGACCGCTCCAGGTCGACGATGCCGCCGAGGCCCGCCGCCAGCACGTCCGGCTTCTGGTCGTACGAGGTCAACGCCTCGCGCAGCAGCGTCAGGTACTCCTCGCGGCCGCGCTCGGTGATCTCGTACTCGGTGCGGGGCGGGCCGCCCACCGTGCTCGGCGCGGTCTCGTGGGCGACCAGCAGCCCCTGCTTCGCCATCTGCTTCAGCGCGTGGTAGACCGATCCGGGCTTGGCGTTGGACCAGTCGTGCGCGCCCCAGTACTCCAGGTCGTTGCGCACCTGGTAACCGTGCGCGCGGCCGTGCTGACGCACGGCGCACAGGACCAGCAGCCGGATCGCGGACATGGCACGCACCCTCTCCTAATCAACTTTGATCAGCGTAACCCTCCCCGCTCTCCACACTCTCCGCGCTCTCCACACTCTCCGCGCCCTCCGCGCCCTCCACACTCTCGGCGCCCTTCGCACCGTCCGCCCTGGCGACCAGCTCGAACGCGGTGCTGCCGTCCAGGGACTCCCGGATGACGTCGGCGTGACCGGCGTGCCGGGCGTGCTCCTCGACGAGGTGGAGCAGCAGCCAGCGCAGGGAGACCCGTCCCTCCTTGGGGAACCAGGGTGCCGGGGGCAGCGGGAACGTGTCGTCCAGGCTGGGCGCCGAGCGGATGAACTCCTCGACCTGGGCCGCGACGTCGTCCCAGAACCCCAGCATCCCCTCCACGGTCTCGTCGCCGACGAGCCGGAAGCTGTCCGCCCAGGTCTTCTCGTTCCGGGAGGTCTCGCTCGGCCGCTGCTGGGCCATCCGCAGCCAGTTGAGCTCCGTCTCGGCGACGTGCTTCAGCAGCCCGCCCAGGGACAGTTCGCTCGCGCTGGGGCGGCTCGCCGCCTGCTCGGCGGTCAGCCCGATCAGCGAGCGCCGGATCGCGCCGCGCTGGGCCTCGACGAAGGAGAGGAGCGCGCCGCGCTCGTCGCCGAGGGCTTCTGCGGGAACGTGAGTGACCATGATGTCCACCTCGGGAACCGTGCCGGTCTTCTTCCTGACACCGGCCACGCTAGGAGCCCCATAGGACAGTTCTTGACCTAAGCGGCGGCGCGGCCCGGAACCCGGCGACACGGCCCGGGAACGAGGACGGCGTGGCCCGGAACCCGGCGACGCGGCCGGGCACGGGGACGACGCGTCCTAGAACGGAAACGCGCTGCGCCCGTACTGGATGGACATCCACGTCTGGGTGGTGAACGCCTCCACGGCCGCCTCCCCGTTCAGCCGGCCGAGTCCGGAGGACTTCTCGCCGCCGAAGGCCACCAGCGGGTCGTCCTGCACCGTGGAGCCGTTGACGTGGAACATGCCGCTGTCGACGCGCCGCGCGAACCGCACGCCGCGTTCGACGTCGCGGGTGTGGACGGCGCCGCCCAGGCCGTACGGGGTGTCGTTGGTCATCCGTACGGCCTCGTCCTCGCCGTCGAAGGCCATCAGCAGGGCCACCGGCCCGAATATCTCCTGGGACAGCAGCGGGGAGCCCTCCGGCAGCCCGGTGAGCACGGTCGGCTCGACGAGGTTGCCCCGGGTCCGGCCGTGCACCGGCGCGGTGGCGCCCTCCGCGAGGGCCTGGTCGACCAGGGCGGTCAGCGCCTCGGCCTGGAGGGCGTTGATGACCGGGCCGATCTGGGTCGCCGGGTCGCGCGGGTCGCCGGTCCGCAGCGCGGCCACCCGGGCGGTGAACTTCTCGGTGAACTCCCGCTCGACGCGGCGGTCCACCAGGATGCGGTTGGCGGCCATGCAGACCTGCCCCTGGTACATGAAGCGGCTCAGCACGGCGGCGTCGACGGCGTTGTCGACGTCCGCGTCCTCCAGCACCACCAGGGCGCCGTTGCCGCTGAGTTCGAGAATCGTGCGCTTGAAGTGCCCGGCCGCGACGGCGCCGACGTGCCGCCCGACCCGGTCCGTGCCCGCGAACGAGATCAGTTTGGGCACCGGATGCTCGATGAACGCATCACCGATCTCGGCGATATCGGTGACGAGCACATTGAGAACTCCCGCGGGAAGCCCGGCTTCCTCGAAGACCTTCGCCACCAGACCGCCGCCGACGACCGGGGAGTTCTGATTGGGTTTCACGACGACGGCGTTGCCGAGGGCCAGCGCGGGCGCGACGGACTTCATCGCCACCAGGAAAGGGAAGTTGAAGGGACTGATGACCCCGACGACGCCGACCGGCCTCCGGTGGAGCCGGTTCTCCTTCCCGTCCGCCATGGAAGGCAGGATGCTGCCGAGCGGGCTCAGCGCCAACCGTGCCGCGTCGCGCAGGAATTCAGCGGCGGCGCGCACCTCCTGCTCCGCCTTGGCGCGGGTGCCGCCCAGTTCGTCGACGATCGCCTCGACAATGGCGTCGTGCCGTTCCCCGACGACGCCCAGGGCGCGTTCCAGAATCGCGCTGCGCCGGTACGGGCCGGTGGCCGCCCAGGACCGCTGGGCGCGTTCCGCGGCACGGTAGGCCAGGTCGACTTCCCGCTCGGTCGCGATGGTGATGGCCGCGAGTTTCTCACCGCTGTAGGGATTGAAATCGATGATGTCCCACGAGCCGGTTCCGGTACGCCACTCGCCATCGATGTACTGGTCGGCCAGCTCGTAGAAGAACGACATACGATCCCCAACTCAGGTGCAGTCTCCCATCGGACCGCCATGTTAACGATGAATCAGATGAGTTGGAGGAGACCGCGGAGGAGATCTCTGCTCTCCTCCGGGCCGGGGCTGTCCTCGTGCAGCCGGGTCATGGCCCTTTCGTACTGGGCGACTTCCTCGGCCTTGTCCAGATAGAGCGCACTTGTCAGTTGCTCCAAATAGACAATGTCCGACAGGTCGGATTCCGGGAATCGGAGCATCGTGAAGGAGCCCCCTTCCCCGGCGTGTCCGCCGAAACTGAAGGGCATCACCTGGAGGGTGATGTCGGGGTGTTCCGACATCTCGATGAGATGCCGCAATTGCCCGCGCATCACGTCGCGGTCGCCGTACGGACGGCGGAGCGCCGCCTCGTCGAGCACCGCGTGGAAGCGGGGCGCGCGTTCGGACACGAGGGCCTTCTGGCGTTCCAGCCGCAGCGCGACGCGGCGTTCGACCTCGACCGCGGGGGCGTCGGGGCCCATCCCCCGGGTGACGACCGCGTGCGCGTACGCCTCGGTCTGCAACAGTCCGTGGACGAACTGGACTTCGTACACCCGGATGAGCGAAGCCGCCCCCTCCAGACCGACATAGGTCTGGAACCACCCGGGCAGCACATCGCCGTAACTGTGCCACCAACCCGCCACGTTGGCCTCGCGCGCCAGACCGAGCAGGGCCTCGCGCTCCGCCTCGTCCGTCACTCCGTAGAGCGTGAGCAGGTCCTCGACGTCCCTGGCCTTGAAGCTCACCCGTCCCAACTCCATGCGGCTGATCTTCGATTCGGATGCCCGGATGGAGTAGCCGGCCGCCTCGCGGGTGATCCCGCGCGAATCGCGCAGCCTTCTGAGCTGTGAGCCCAGCAGGATGCGCCGCACCACAGATCCACTCGACTCGCCTGCCGCCACTGGTCCGGTCCTCCCCATCGCTTCCTGGACACGGGGCTCCCCCCAGAACCCCAAGTGCCGGATTCTGCCACCAAAACGCTTCGCCCCGTACTCATCCGATTACACAGACAGGAAGGGCTTCGTAAAGCTGTGAAAATCCCCGCAGGAAGAAATGACCAAGAACCGGCACGGGTTCGGACAGGTCCGGCGCGTGCACGTGCATCTGCCCTTGCATCTGCTCAGCGCATTCGGAACGATGGCCATCGCGCACCTGCGTGCTCGTTCGTGTTGTGCCGCTGTACCCCGTAGTACCGATACAGCCGCGAATCCCGGGAGTGCCTCGCATGGGGACGAATGGATCGACGATGCTCGCGCCGTTACGGCAAGGGCTTCCACCCATCGATCCCTCAGCCGTCTCCGGCTCGGCCACCTGCACCCTGCCCGCCCGCTACGAAGCGGTCGGCGGAGCACGGCGTTTCACCAGGACCACCCTGGCCGGCTGGGGCCTGGACGACCGCTTCGACGACGTCGCCCTGGTCGTCTCCGAGCTGGTCACCAACGCGCTGCGCCACGCCCTCCCCTCGGACATCGCGACCGCCCCCCAGGAACCACCCGTACGGCTGCACTTGATGCGTTGGAGCTCGCGCCTGGTGTGCGCCGTGCGCGACCCCAGCCAGGAGAGCCCCATCGCCTCGGAGGCGGCGGACTCCGCGGAGTCGGGCCGCGGTCTCTTCCTGGTGGAGTCCATCAGCGACTCGTGGGGCTGGTACCCCTCGCCCTTCCTGGGCGCCGAGGGCGTGGGCGCCGGGGTGATGCCGCGCGGCAAGGTCGTCTGGGCGCTGTTCCGGCTGCCCGACGGCAGATGAACCCCCTCGGGCCCGGCCGCGCGACCCGGTCCCCGGGAACCGGCACGCCGACCGGCACGCCGGAGCCCGCGCCCGGGCGATCCGCGTAGGGGGAGTCCGCGCGGGAGATCCACGCACCGGAGTCCACGCGCGGAGAAGCCACTTGGGAACACGACGCGCGGCGACCGCCGTACGCGACGGCAGGCCGGGCGGCGATCAGCCCCCGGCGACGAGATGGTCGAACTCGCCGTCCTTCACCCCGAGCAGCAACGCCTCTATCTCGGCCGGCGTATAGACGAGGGCCGGGCCGTCGGGGTGCCGCGAATTCCGCATCGCCACCTCTCCGCCGGGCAGTTTCGCGAACTCCACGCACGATCCTTGGGAGTTGCTGTGTCTGCTCTTCTGCCAGACGACTCCGCGAAGCTCTGTGGCCGCCATGCCGTTGTACACGTGGTGCACAGGACGCTCCCCGATTACAAGGTGCAAGTGTCAACTGTCTCGGATCATAACCTTGTTCAGATATCCCTGCATGAGCAGATGCATGAGCGGATGCACGTGCACGCGCGGTGTCGCCGCGATTACAGACTCAGACGCGAGAAGAGCCCGTTCGGATGCCTGCGCTCTTCGCCTACCCCGGCTCGGTCCCCCCATCCCGATACCGCCCGCTGGTAACTTGGCGCGGTCTTATGCCGTACAAGGGGGAATTGCAGATGCGGAAAGTCTTACGCGGCCCCGCCGCGATCACCGCCGGACTCCTCGCCGCGCTCGTGCTGACCGGCTGCGGCGGGGGCGGTGACGACGACGGCGGGAAGAACGGCCCGGACAACGCCTCCGAGGCCGGCGGGCCCGGCCGGACTCCCGCCGGCGACGGCCCCGGGAACGGTGCCGGGGGCGACTCCGGCGGCGGTACCGGCGGCCCGGAAGGCGGCACGGGCGCCGGCGTCGCGGCGCTGGAGGGCGCGTGGGCCGGGAAGACCGGCGGCAAGGCGGTGGTGCTGTCCGTCGCGTCAGGGAAGGCGGTGCTCATCACCGAGCAGCGCGCCTGCACGGGGGACGCGGCCGAGACGCGCGGCGCGGGCACGGGCGCGGGCACGGGCCCGGCGACGGTGACGCTGTCGCTCAAGTGCGCCGACGGCAGCGCCGACCGCACCCGCGGGACGGTGGAGTCCAACGACGGCCGGACGCTCGTGGTGTCCTGGGCCGCCGGAGGGAAGGACACCCTGGCGAAGACCGCGCCGGGCGCGCTGCCGTCCGGCCTCCCGGACCTCGCGGATCCGCCACCCGCGCCCTGACGGCCGGCCCCTGACGGCCGGCCCGCCGAGGTCCGGGCGGCCGGACCACGCGGAGCCCGGCGGCCGGACCGGCCGCGCCCGGGGAGCCGCATCGCTGCCGGGCGCCCGGCAGCTGTGACGCCCCGGCGGCCGTGGCGTGGCGCCGGGAGCCGTACCGCCCGCGCACCGACCACCGCGGCTCCCGCGCCCCGACGCCCGACCGCCCAGACCACCCCGACCGCTCAGGCCGCTCAGGCCACCCCGACCGATCGGGCCGCCCCAACCGAACGGGCCGCTCAGGCCGCCCATGCTGATCGAGCCGCATACCCGCCGGGCGTCAACGCTCGCCGCGACCGGGCGGGTTGGCGCCCGGCGCGCCGTCCAGCCCCCGGGAGAACTCCTCCAGCGCGTCCAGCAGCAGCCCGGCCCCGTTCCGCACCACCGGGTCGGCCTCCCCCTCGCCCGCCCGCCGCCGCGCGTCCCACTCCTCCAGCACCTCGCGCACCTCCGCCCAGTCCGGCACCCGCCGCTCGCGCACCTCCTTCGCGCCCCGCTCGGTGGCCCGGCGCAGCGCCCCCGCCAGCCCGGCGGCCTCCGGTACGGGGGTGGCGGCGCCGCACGGAAGGTGCGCCTCCAGCAGCATCGCGACCCGCCCGAACTCCGCCAGCGCGTGTTCGCCGTCGGCGGCGGCGGCGCGGGACAGACCGCGGTTGCGGACCGGTTCGTGCTGGGCGGCGGCCGCCGCCTCCTGCCAGGCGACCCGGGCCTCGCGGGTGTCGAGCAGGGCGGCGCGCACCTCGTCCTGGCCCCGCTCGGCCGGTTCCGCGTACTGGCCGACGACGCAGGCCGCGTACCGTCCGTTCGCCTTCAGCCAGTCGCCGAGCCTGCCGCGCAGCCGGGGGGTCTCCCAGGCCGGGTAGAGGGCGTACGAGACCATCGCGAGCAGCCCGCCGACGAGGGTGAGGACGACGCGTTCCGGCACGGTCTGCGCCCAGCTGTCGCCTCCCATGCCGAGCAGGAAGACGACGTACGCGGAGACGCACGCCTGGCCGACCACGTACCCGGTGCGCATCAGCAGGTACATCAGCAGGGCGCAGCCCACGGCGAGCGCCGCCGACGCGGTCACCCCGGGCCGGACGGTCTGGACGATCGCGGTGGCGAGCGAGACCCCGACGATCGTGCCGCCGAAGCGGGCGACGGCGCGCCCGTACGTCTGGGAGAACTCCGGGCGCATCGCCATCACGGCCGCCATCGGCGCCCAGTAGCCGTGGCCGAACGGCAGCGCGGCGCCGATGAGATAGCCGATCGCGACGACGACGGCGACCCGTACGGCGTGCCGCAGGATCGGGGAGCCGGGGCGCAGTTCGGCGCGCATGGCCGCCGCCACGACGGGGACCAGCCGCAGCAGGGTGGGGCGGCGGCGGTGCGGGGCGGGGGCCGTCTCCTCGCCCGCCGCCCGGATGGCCTCGGCGGCCTCCTCGGCGCGGGCCTGCTCCTCCTTCGTCCCCTCTCCCTCGGCGGTCTCGATGACGTCGGAGAGCAGGGTGTCGAGGCGCTCGGCGGCGCGGCGGGGCGGGCCGGTGAGCAGGGTGCCGGTGTCGGGGGTCCGCAGCGCGGCCACGGCGGACGGGGACAGTTTCACCGGGTCGCCGTGCCGGATCGCGCGGGCCGCCGCGTCGAGCACGGAACCGGCGGCGGCGAGGAGTTCGCGGACCCGGTCGCGTTCCGGCCCCTCGGACGGCACGCCCACGGCCGGGTCCGCGAGCGAGGCCAGCACCGGCCTGATCCGCTCGGCGACCCCGCGCGACCCGTGCAGCTCCGGCGGCCGGCGGCGGGCCTGCCAGGGGGTGACGGCGGCCGCGCTGCGGGCGGTCATCAGCGGCACCGGGTCGAAGGGAGCGAGCGGGTCGTGCCGCAGCCGGCGGGCGTAGTCGGCCTCGGCGGCCAGGGCGTCGGCGAGGGCGTCGCGCTGGGCCCCCCACCTGCGGACCGGGAACAGGACGACCAACGCCGCCTGCACGACACCGCCGAACAGAATCACCGCCGCGTGCACGGCCGAGTCCGCCACGGAGGTGGGCAGCGTGATCGTCACCAGCATGATCGCCACATTGGACGAGGCGATGATGCCGCCCGTCGGCCCCACCGCCCAGGCCAGGCCCGCGAGGAACGTCCAGAGCACCAGCAGGGCCAGGAAGAGCGGCGGATGCGCCCCGGTGAGATAGCCGAGGAAGGTCGACGCGGCCAGGCTCGCCCCGGACACCAGCGCCAGCACGGGCCGGGGCCGCCAGCTGCGCTGGAACGTGGCGATGGCCGCCTGGAACGCCCCGAACGCGGAGCTCGCGGCGACGACCGGCCCGAAGAACGCGAGGCTGATCCCGACGACGAGCGCGAGCCCTGCGGCACCGCGGATCGCGACGAGCGGTTCGAGCCGCCGCCGCTCGATCGTCAGCCCCGAGCGGGCCGTCTCCTTCAGCGCCCGGAGCCAGCTCATGCCCCGAGCCTAACCGGAATCTCTGATTCACCCGATGTACCGGATTCATCCGGATTGCACGGTTCGTCGCGGGGCGCCGGGGCGCCGGGGCGCCCCTCCGGCCTGCCGCTGTTACGGCTTGGCCCGCCTCCGTTACCGCTCGGCCCTCCGGCCCTCCGCCGTTGCGGCTTGCCCCGTCCCGCTATGGCTCGGCGCGTCCTCGTTATGACTTGCCGCTCGGGCGCATACGGCTTGGCCCGTCCCCGTTACTTGGACCGCCCTTGTTTACCGCTCGGCCCTCGGGCGCTTCCCACGTCCGCCGTCGATGCCCGGCCCCGGGCCGCGGGTCCTGGCCCGGTCCGCGGCGGCCGTGCCGTCGTTCCACCCGTCGAGATCGGTGACGCCCCGGACCCGGGTGGTCGTGGTCTCGGGGAACATCCGCTCGGCGGCCTCCGTCACGGCCAGGTCGCGCGCCGCGAGCACCGGCAGCAGCCGGTCCGCCGACGCGCCCTCGGCCCGGTCCCCGGTCCCGTTCCCGCTCCCGTCTCCGGCCCCGTTCCCGCGTCCGGCCTCCGCCTCCGCCGCGGTGACCCGGGCGGTGTCGGCGGCGAGCCGTTCGCCCAGCCGCTGGGCGTACGCCATCAGAAAGGACTGCCGGAACGTCTTGGTACGCCGACGCCCGCCGGCCCGCTGCCCGGCCTCCGCCTTCGTCATCGCCGCCGTGCCCTGCACCAGCAGCGAGGTGTACAGCAGCTCGACCGCCTCCAGGTCCGGTTCGAAGCCGATCACCGTGGAGAAGCCGAGGTCGCCGTTCCACACCGCGCGGCAGCGGTTCGCCGAGGCCACCGCGTCGAGCAGGATCGCCTTCGCGGTCTCGTACGGTGCGTCGACCCCGATCCGGCACGCCCCCGGGGCCTCCGCGCTGTGGGTACGGGCGGCGAGCAGGGCCTCATCGATGGAGTGCCGGGCCATCAGCTCCTGCGCCTTGGTGGTGAGGGCCTCCGCCTCCTCGGGGAAGCCGGTCGCCTCGGCCTTGGCGAGCAGGGCGCGTATGCGGGTCAGCATCCGGGGTTCGTCGTGCGCGGGCGGCAGATGCCGTCCGCTCGCGGCGGACCCGGGCGGCGGACCGACCGGTTCGATGGCGGGGAGCCGGAGCAGCAGCCGGTAGAGCCCGAGAACGGCGGACGCATAGGAGAACCGGTCGGGCCGGTTGCGGGCCGGGACGGTCGGCAACATGTCGACCTGTCCGCGCCAGCGCGGCGGCAGCCGCTCGTACCGTCCGGTCTCCGAGACGATCAGCCCGGCGGCGAGACCGGCGGCCGTCTCGTCGAGCTCGCGGCGGACGAGACGTATGACGTCGGCGGGCTGCCAGCCGCGCTCCCAGGCACGGCGGACGAACTCCTCGCCGCGCCGCACCAGCTCCGCGTCCGCCGCCGGTTCGGCGGCCAGCAGCGAGGCCCCGGCGTCCAGACCGGCATCGCCGTCCGAGTAGAGCGCCGCCGCGAATGCCTGGTCGATCACCGATTCCATGAGGTCAGCGTAGGCAGAGCGCCGCACGGACGTCGGCGGGGGCGAAGCGCCTCACGGGGCACGGCGGGGCGAAGCGCCTCACGGGAGGTCCGCGGGGCAGAGCACCTCGCGGAAGGTCCGCCGGGCGGAGCGCCTCACGCCCCGGAACCCGTGGGCGGAACGCCTCACACCCTCGGGGCCCCGTACACGCGTCGGTACGCCCGGCCTTGTACGTACGCGATGACCAGGGCGACCGCGACGACGACGCACACCAGCAGTCCGCCGACCAGGAAGGCGATGCCCGCGTCGCTGATGCCCGGCTGGAAGCTGAGCCCGGTGTTCCCGGAGGCGTCCGTGATCCGCTCCTCCTTGTCCGGGTGGCCGATGATGTAGAGGACGATCGCGACGACCCCCGCCGCGCACACAGCCACGCCGACGAGCGGCCAGTGACCGGCCCTGGCGTACCAGGGCACGCGGGGAACCAGCGCGACGTCGGGGCACCGCGCCATCAGCGTGCGCCCCAGGTGCCCGGCCTGCCGCGTCATCCCGTCCACCCGTATCCGGCTGCCGTCGTCCATGCCGATCACACAGCGGAAACCGTTGCCCAGCCGGGCCGCCAGCGCGTTCGTCCGGCCCTCGTCGACGTGGAGCGAGGTCACACGGTCCCAGGCCCAGCCCGACGCCCCGCGCCGCGACCCATGGACCAGGCCGCCCTCCCGCACCTCGAAGTACTCCCCCGGCACACCGCGCACGGCCCGGACGATCTGGTTCACCGCGACGCCCAGGGCTCCCAGCGCCAGACCGATCAGCAGACCGACCGCCTTGTACGCACCCGCCGCCCCCGAGTCACCGATCGCCGCGACGCCCCACGCGCCCAGCCAGCCGAAGGGAACGGCCACCACCAGCGCCCCGGCCGCATTCGCCCACCGCTTCCCGTGATCCACCACGTACCGCCGCCCGACCAACGGGCCCAACTCTTCGAAGTTGTCGCCACTCTGAGTGTGTGTCACATCCGACAAGTCAAACACCAGGCCACCCCACCCTCAAGGCCCAAACCCGAGCACACGGACGCGAGCCCGAAACGAGGCCCGAACCCACGCCGGAACCTCCGGTCCTGGGCCCATCCCCGCGTGCGCGGGGAGCAGTTCCCGGAATCGCCGCTCGGTCTGCGGGCCGAGGGACCATCCCCGCGTGCGCGGGGAGCAGGGCACACTCGCACGGTCACACCGGCAGGCTACGCAATCCCTTGCCGTAGGGAAGCCCGCGCACGGCATGAAGACATGCCCAACAGTCGCCAGACAGCGCACCGAACGCCTGCGGACACGAGAGGGCCGCCAGACGACGCGCGGCGCGGTGATGCCGAGGCCGGGGCAGGAGCTGACCCGAGGGCAGGGCCCGAGCCAGACCAGACACCGGGCCCAACCGCCCGCCGTTCACGGCTGCTTCGTGTCATCGCCGTCCCTGTGGTCCATGTCCTCGTACTTCCGCCGCTCGGCCTCCGTGTCCCGTTCGTACAGCACGTCCCTGAGCGGGTCCGTCACGTCCCAGGAATGCGGAGTGGAATGCCTGTCGAAGAGTCGGCACGTACGCACCGCGCCCGCCGGAATCCTGCGCATGACGGCGGGGCACCGGGGCAGCCTGGCGAAACGGTATATCCGATGCGCCCCAACACCGGCCCAGAACAACCACAGGTCACGCGCAGCCGGCGGCTGCGCGCACCAGATCAGCACAGCATGCTCGACCCGCTCGTCGTGTTCCCCGAGTTCACACAGGACGTACTCGTCCAGACACGCCTCGGACAGGTCATCGGGCCCACCGCGCATGGTCAGCAGCAAAGGCGCGGCATCCGCCTCGGGAATGCCCGTCAGGGCAGTGCACTGCAGCACTTCAAATCTCATTCCTGGTCGTAGGACAACGCAGAACCCCGCCCGTGCGCCACGGGACAGCCGCGCGGACGGGGCTCCGCCCTTCCTCGCCCGCTCGCCCGGCGACGCATGACCGCGCGAGCGGGCAAGGTCCCCGATGCACGCGCGCCACATGCCCCCGGGGAAAGGTGGACGACGCTGTCAGGCGTGCTGCGGACCCGCACACCGAGCAAGAGCAACGCGCCATCGGTGCGGGGTTCAGGGCGGACCTACGCGCTGATCGGGGAGCCCGGGGTCCGCATGAACTCCGTTACGGGCAGCGGGCGGGCGGTGAGCCCGTACCAGCCCACCTCGTCCCGGGTGATGAACTCG
>NZ_JBAGJZ010000035.1:0-83949 GCF_037034285.1 Streptomyces tyrfis
CCGGGCGCGTCCTACTCGGTCTTGATCGCCGTCAGCATGTTCAGCTTCGCGGCGCTGCGGGCCGGCCAGAGCGAGGCCAGCACGCCCACCAGGCCGGCGAGCACCAGGAAGACGCCGATCCGGTCCCACGGGATGACCAGGGCGTAGCCCGGGACGGAGGACTTCAGGGTCTGCCCGATCGCCCAGGCGAGGAACGTGCCGAGCACCACGCCGATCACCGCGCCGAAGAGCGAGATGACCACGGCCTCCAGGCGGATCATGCGCTTCACCCGGCGCCGGTCCAGGCCGATCGCCCGCAGCATGCCGATCTCCTGCTGGCGCTCGAAGACCGACATGGCCAGCGTGTTGACGACGCCCAGCACCGCGATGATCAGGGCCATCGCCAGCAGGCCGTACATGATGTTCAGGGCGGTGTTGACGAAGCCGCCGAACATGTCCCGGATGCCCTGACGGTCGATGATGCTCATCGCCGGGTTGTCGCCCAGCGCCTTGACCAGGGCCTTCTCGTTGGCGGCGGTCTCGCCGCCGTCCATCTTCACCCAGACCTCGCGGATGTCGGCATGGGCGGTGTGCCGCTCCAGGAGCTCCCTCGGCATCAGGACGCGGCTGAGGAACTCGTTGTCCTCGTAGATCGCGCCGAGCTTCAGGTTCTCCTTCTTCTCGTCGTCGTACACGACCGGGATCGTGTCCCCGGTCTTCCAGCCCTCCTTCTCGGCGGTCTTCTCGCTGACGGCGATCTCGCCGTCGCGCAGGGAGTCGACCGAGCCGGAGACCGTCTTGATGGCGAAGAGGTCGTTCACGTCGCCGGGGGTGACTCCGGAGACCGACAGGTGGTCCTTGCCGACCTTCGGCCAGGAGTCCAGGCGGGGCGAGACGGCCTTGACTCCGTCGACCTTCTCCAGGGCGGTGAGCGCCGACGGGTCGAGGGAGTTCCCGTTCGCCATCGACACCATGTAGTCGGCCTTGATGTTGTCCGTCGTCATCCGGTCGACCGCCTGGCCGAGGGTGACGCCGAGCACCGAGATGCCGGTGACCAGGGTGAGTCCGATCGCCAGGGCGGAGGCGGTGGCGCCGGTGCGCCGCGGGTTGCGGACCGCGTTCTGCGCGGCCAGCTTGCCGGAGACCCCGAACAGCTTCTTCAGCAGCGGGCGGACCAGCGCGACGACCGGCCGCGACAGCAGCGGGATCAGCACGATGACACCGATCAGCGCGAAGAACGCGCCGGCTCCGATGAGCGTCCGGCCGTCCGAGCCCGCGGCAGCGCCGGCCACGATGCCCGCGCCGCCGAGCGCGGCGAGGACGCCGCCGATCGAGTTGCGCAGCACCAGGGACTTGGCCGTCGAGGTCGCGTGCACGCTGTTCATCGCCGCCACCGGCGGGATCTTGGCGGCCCGGCGGGCGGGCAGCCAGGCGGCCAGCACGGTGATCAGCACGCCGACGGCGAGCGCCGCGATGACCGAGGTGGGCGAGACGATCAGGGGCCCGGCCGGGATCTTCCCGCCGGTCAGGCTCATCGCGGCGCGCAGGCCGACGGCGAGCCCGAGGCCGAGCGCGAAACCGATGACCGACGCGAGGGCGCCGACCACGGCGGCCTCCAGCAGCACGGAGCGCTTGACCTGGCGGCGGGAGGCGCCGACGGCGCGCATCAGGGCCAGTTCCTTGGTGCGCTGGGCGACCAGCATGGTGAAGGTGTTGGCGATCAGGAAGATCCCGACGAAGAGCGCGATCGCGGCGAAGGCGAGCAGCATCGTGTTGAGGCTGCTCAGCCCGGACTCGATGTCCTTGGCCTGCTGGTCGGCGAGCTCCTTGCCGGTCTGGGCGTCGGCGCCCTTCGGCAGCAGCGGCTTGACCTCGGTCAGCAGCTTGTCGGCCGAGGCGCCGGACGCGGCGGAGACGTTGGCGTCCATGAACTCACCGGGCCGCAGATAGAGCTCCTGGGCGACCGGGGTCTCGAAGAGGACCAGGCTGCCGCCCGCGTTGACGGCGCCGTCCTCGGTGGTGAAGACACCGGAGAGGGTGTACTCCTTCACCGGGCCGTTGGTGGCGACCCGGACCCGGTCGCCGACCTTGTACTCGCCCTTCTTCGCGGTCTGCTCGTCGAGCGCGATCCGGTCCGCCGCGTCGGGGCCCTTGCCGTCGACGAAGGTGTACGCGGCGTCCTTGCCGTCCTTGCCGGGGAAGAAGTTGGCGCCGGTGTTGGACCAGCCGTTGCCGATCAGCTTGCCGTCGGGGTCGGCGACGCCGGCGAAGCCGTGGACCCGGCCGGTGGCGGTGTCGACGCCGTCCAGGCCCTGGATCTTCGTCAGGGCGGCGGCGGTGATGCCGCGGGGCGCGTTCGGGTCGCGCTGGTCGGCGCCGGTGGTGACGGCGACGGCGATGTCGTCGTAGCTCTTGGCCGACTGCTTGCGGAAGGCGTTGCCGAGGGTGTCGGTGAAGACCAGGGTGCCGGATACGAAGGCCACGCCGAGCATCACGGCGAGCACGGTCATCAGCAGCCTGGCCTTGTGCGCGAGCACATTGCGCAGGGCGGTACGGAACATGTCTGTCAGTCCTGGGAAGGGGAGAGGTCCGGCAAGGGCGCGGGGTCCGGGCCCGGCGTGGGCGCGGGAACCGGCGGGGGCGCGAGGCCCCGGCGGGGGCGTGCGGAAGAGCGGGCTCCGGGTGCGCGGAAGGGATTCAGCTGGTGCGGCCCTTGGCGTCGAACGCCTTCATCCGGTCGAGGACCCCGTCTGCGGTGGGGTGCATCATCTGGTCGACGATCTGGCCGTCCGCGAGGAAGATCACCCGGTCCGCGTAGGAGGCGGCCGCCGGGTCGTGGGTCACCATCACCACGGTCTGGCCCATCTCGCGCACCGAGTTGCGCAGGAAGCCGAGGACCTCGGCGCCGGAGCGCGAGTCCAGGTTCCCGGTCGGCTCGTCACCGAAGATGATCTCCGGCCGCGAGGCCAGGGCGCGGGCCACCGCCACGCGCTGCTGCTGGCCGCCGGAGAGCTGGGTCGGCCGGTGGGACAGCCGGTCGGAGAGCCCGACCATGTCGATGACCTGACGCAGCCACGCCTCGTCGGGCTTGCGGCCCGCGATGTCCATGGGGAGCGTGATGTTCTCCAGCGCCGTCAGGGTCGGGAGCAGGTTGAACGCCTGGAAGATGAAGCCGATCTTGTCGCGGCGGAGCTGGGTGAGCTGCTTGTCCTTGAGCGAGCCCAGTTCCGTGTCGCCGATCCGCACCGAACCGCTGCTGAAGCTGTCGAGACCGGCCACGCAGTGCATCAGCGTGGACTTGCCGGAGCCGGACGGGCCCATGATCGCGGTGAACTGGCCCTGGGGGAAGTCCACGGTGACCCGGTCCAGGGCCGTCACCCTGGTCTCGCCCTCGCCGTAGACCTTCGACAGGTCCGTGGCGCGGGCAGCCACCGTGGCGACGCGGTGTGCGGTGGGAGTGGTGGTCACGGGAATCTCCTGATCCGGGCCCGGCCGAGGGCTTCGTCCGGGGTCGTGTGGTGAGTCAGATGTGCGTTCGAGGTGTCCGACGCTGTTCGGACTCCTCCATCCTCACCGCCGGATCGTCGTGATTCGTCAGCCCCCGTACCCGTTCCCGGGGTCGTCTTGAGTCGCACCGGCCGGCTCCGGTGTCCTCCTTCGGTATGACATCGACCCCGAGGTGATCCACTCGGCCGGGTGGCGCGCGCGTCAATCCGCGACCCCGGGAAGGTGGCATTCCGTGCCACGAATGGGTGGGCCGGCCCCGGCGGGGGGCCGGGCGCCGGGGCGGTCGGGGAGCGGTCGGGCGGGGGTCTCGGGGGCCGCTCCTCCACCCCGAGGCGCACGGCGTCGACGCCCGCCCGCTCGTCCGTGCCGGAGCCGCGCGGGGGCCGGGGCGGGCGGGCGCGCGGGCGTCGCGACGTCGGCGTACGAGACCTGTTCGGGCCGCCCGGCGGGGCGGCGGGGACGGCCTCTGACATGCGCCTGACCAATGAGCCGCCCGAATGCGGCGACTTTACGTCAATCCGGATTGCCGGGCGTCGCACCCCATACCCCGCCCAGGCATGTGGGGATGCGTGTTCACAAGTGCTGACGCACCCTCAAACGGTCAATAAAATAAGACAACATCGCGCCACTCATCCGCTGATCGGAGGAAGCCCCCAGATAGGGTCATGTGCCAACGCGGAGTCGCGCGCCAGGGCCCGGGTGGTGGAAGGCAGACACGGCGAGCTTAAACCTCGCTGCCCCTCGGGGGCGTACCGGTTCGAGTCCGGTTCCGGGCACCACTTCGCGCAGGGCACGCCGAGAGGCGGACCGCCCGGCGGGCGCGTTTCCCGCGGCGTCGGCCACCGCCTCCGGGCAGGGCACCCGGTGCCGCCTTCGGCCGCTGTTCCCAGCCCGTTGTTCCCGGCCCGCTGTTCGCGGCTCTCATCCCTCGGCCCCTGCCGCTCCTTCTTGCCCGTTCACTCCTCTGCTCCCGTTCGGTCCCGTTCAGTCCAGTCCGGTCTCGTTCGATCTGGTTCAGTTCCATTCGGCACCGTCCGGTTCTGTTCGGCCCCGTTTGGTCCGTCTTCCCGTGTTCCGCTGTCGGGCGGAGGCCCCCGGTGGTCGCCGATCGGCACGGACGGTCAAGTCGATGTAGTGAATTGCAAATTTATGCAATTCACTACATGCTGTGTTCGTTGTATATGCAAGTGGCCGAGAGGCCGACAGGAGGTCCGGGGACGTGCCGGTTCCGCTGTACCGGGCGAAAGCCGAGTTCTTCCGGATGCTGGGGCATCCGGTGCGCATCCGAGTGCTGGAAATGCTGCAGGGCGGCCCGAAGCCGGTCCGCGCGCTGCTCGCGGCGATCGAGGTGGAGCCCTCGGCGCTGTCGCAGCAGCTGGCGGTCCTGCGCCGGTCGGGGATCGTGACGTCCACCCGGGAGGGCTCGACCGTGGTCTACGAACTCGCGGGTGGGGACGTGGCGGAGCTGATGCGGGCCGCGCGCCGGATCCTGACCGAGATGCTGGCGGGGCGGAACGAGCTGCTGGCCGAGCTGCGGGAAGCCGAGGTCGCCGCGTCGTGAGTACGGTCTCCCGACAGGCGCTGGACCGGGTCCGTTCGCTGCTGCCCGGCCGCGCCGACTTCGTGGCCATGGCCCGCGACCCGCGCCGCGATCTGCTCGCCGGCCTCACCGTCGCCATCGTGGCGCTGCCGCTCGCGCTCGGCTTCGGGGTCTCCTCCGGGCTCGGCGCCGAGGCGGGGCTCGCGACGGCGGTGGTGGCCGGGGCGCTGGCCGCGCTGTTCGGCGGCTCGAACCTCCAGGTGTCCGGCCCGACCGGGGCCATGACGGTCGTCCTCGTGCCGATCGTCGCCCAGTACGGGCCCGGCGGGGTGCTGACCGTCGGGCTCCTGGCCGGGGTGCTGCTGATAGCCCTGGCCCTGCTCAGGGCCGGTCAGTACATGCGGTACGTCCCCGCGCCGGTCGTCGAGGGATTCACCCTGGGCATCGCCTGCGTCATCGGGCTCCAGCAGGTGCCCGCCGCGCTCGGCGTGGACAAGCCCGAGGGCGAGAAGGTCCTGGTGGTGGCCTGGCGGGCGGTCGAGGCGTTCGTGCGGACGCCGAACTGGACCGCCGTCGCCCTCTCCGTCGGCGTGGCGGCCGTGATGCTGCTGGGCGCGCGGCTGCGGCCCGGCATCCCGTTCTCCGTCGTCGCGGTGATCGCCGCGACGCTGGTCGCCCAGCTCTGCCACCTGGACTCGGCGACGCCGATCGGCGACCTGCCGTCCGGGCTGCCCGCCCCCTCGCTCGGCTTCCTGGACCTGTCGTCGCTGGGCTCGCTGCTCGCGCCCGCCGTGGCCGTGGCCGCCCTCGCGGCGCTGGAGTCGCTGCTGTCGGCCACGGTCGCGGACGGCATGACGGTCGGTCAGCGGCACGACCCGGACCGGGAACTCTTCGGGCAGGGTGTGGCGAACCTGGCCGCCCCGCTGTTCGGCGGCGTCCCCGCGACGGCCGCCATAGCCCGCACCGCGGTCAACGTCCGTACGGGAGCGGGCTCCCGGCTGGCCGCGCTCACCCACGCCGCCGTGCTGGCCGTCATCGTGTTCGCGGCCGCCCCGCTCGTCTCGAAGATCCCGCTGGCCGCGCTGGCGGGCGTGCTGCTGGCCACCGCGATCCGCATGGTCGAGGTCGGCTCGCTGCGCGCGATGGCCCGCGCCACCCGCTCCGACGCCGTGGTCCTGTGCCTGACGGCCGCCGCCACGCTCGTCCTCGACCTCGTCTACGCGGTGATCATCGGCCTGGTGGTGGCCGGGGCGCTGGCCCTGCGGGCGGTCGCCCGCCAGGCGCGGATGGACCAGGTCGACTTCCGTCCCGACCTGCCCGGCGAGCACAGTGACGAGGAACACGCGCTGCTGGCCGAGCACATCGTCGCCTACCGGATCGACGGACCGCTGTTCTTCGCCGGGGCGCACCGCTTCCTCCTGGAGCTCTCCGAGGTGGCCGACGTCCGGATGGTCATCCTCCGCATGTCGCGGATCACCACCATGGACGCCACCGGCGCGCTGGTCCTCAAGGACGCCGTGCAGAAGCTGAACCGGCGCGGCGTCACCGTGCTGGCCTCCGGGATACGCACGGGCCAGCGGCGCGCCCTCGACGCCGTGGGCGCCCTGGAGCTGCTGCGGCCCGACGGCCGGGACTACGCCACCACCCCGGAGGCCATCGCGGCGGCCAGGGCCCGGCTCCAGACCGCCGGCCTCGTGCCCGCGCTGCCGGCCGGCCCGGCGGACGCGACCACCGCCCCCGTCACCCCCGCCGCGTCCGAGGAGGCGTCCCGATGACGGTCCGGCCCGACGCCCTGCCGCTGCGTCATGTGCTGACCCTGCCCACCATGGGCGCCGCCGTGCGCACGGCACGCGAGACGACCGAGCAGGTTCTGGCCGAGTGGGGCGTCGGACCGCGCCACCCCGGCGTCGACCCGGTGCTGCTGATCCTCAGCGAACTGGTCACCAACAGCGTCCGGCACGCCGCCGTGGTGTCCCCGACGGTGACCGTGTTCTACGCGGCCGGCCCGGACACGTTCGCCTTCGGCGTCCACGACCGCCACCCCTACCGGCCCACGCTGCACGGCCCGGCCGCCGGGACCGACGGCGGGCTGGCCATGGTCACCGAGCTCACCCACGGCCTGGCGGGCACCGCGGTCGTGCGCGAGGACGCGGACGGCGGAGGCAAGTGCGTCTGGGTCACCGTGCCCCTGCGGGGTGTGGGAGCCGGGGGCGCGGGGCGATGACGGGACGGGGACGGCCGGTGCGACGGGCGGCGGACCCTTCCGCCCCGCGGATTTCGAATTCCGGCGGCCGCCGAGGTCAGCGCGCACGGGCGGACGCGCGAGGATGGCCCCATGGCGAAGAGTTCTGAGTGCACGCGATACACGGCACACGCACGGCAGAGGCGGTCCGTCCGGACGGCCGGGACCGAGGCCGCGGGGCCGGTTCGATGAGCGCGCCCCTCTACCAGCTGAAGGCCGAGTTCTTCAAAACCCTCGGGCACCCCGTCCGCATCCGGGTGCTCGAACTGCTCAGCGAACGCGAGTACGCGGTGTCCGAGATGCTGACCGAGATCGGCGTCGAGCCCGCCCATCTGTCGCAGCAGCTCGCCGTGTTGCGGCGGGCGAACCTCGTCGTCGCGCGCCGCGAGGGCTCGGGCGTCTACTACTCCCTCGCCAACGTCCAGGTGGCGGAGCTCCTGCGGGTCGCCCGCACCATCCTGTCCGGGGTCCTGGCCGGTCAGGCCGAACTGCTGGCCGACCTGCGCGCCGCCGAGCCGGGACGGCGCTGAGCGTCGTCCCGTGACGCCCGGTGGGCGCGGGGCACGGGACCCGGGGCGCGGGGCGTGAGCAGGGATGGGGGACCGGCCGGGTGTCGTCTTGGAAAAGACGGGTGCTTTTCGCCTTCGGTTCGATAAAGATCCTCCTCAGGCACTAGTCTGAATCCTTTGCCTACCCATTACTCTTGTGGGAAGGCCACGCAGGGTGGCCATGGAGGAGTGAGATGAGGAGCAGCAACCCGGTCTTCTCGCGACGGGGCTTCAGCCGCGACAACGGATACGCGGGCTTCAACGCGGCGCCGCAGGCCGGGGCCCCTGTCGCGGGTGGCAACCCGTACGCGCAGGGCACCGCCGCCAACCCGTACGCCACCAACCCCTATGCCCAGCAGGACGTCCAGTACGGCGTCCCGCAGGCCCCGGCGCGCACGGGCGCCATGACGATCGACGACGTCGTCACGCGCACGGCGATCACGCTGGGCACCGTGGTGCTCGGCGCCGCGTTCGCCTGGGCCGTGCTGCCGGTCGACCCGGCCAACATCGGCAAGTCGTACGGGATCGCCGTCGGCGCCGCGCTGGTGGCGTTCGTCCTGTCGCTCATCCAGTCCTTCAAGAGCCGCCCGGTTCCGGCGCTGATCGTCTCGTACGCGGCGTTCGAGGGCGTCTTCCTCGGCGTGATCTCCAGCGCGGTCAGCACCTACATCGGCCCGGGCGTCGTGATGCAGGCGGTGCTGGGCACCATGTGCGTCTTCGCCGGTGTGCTGCTGGCGTACAAGATGCGCTGGATCCGCGTCACCCGCCGCTTCTACGGCTTCGTGATGGCCGCGGCCGTCGGCTTCATGCTGCTGATGGCGGTCAACCTGCTGTTCGCCGTCTTCGGCGGCGGCGACGGCCTGGGCTTCCGCAGCGGTGGCCTCGGCATCCTGTTCGGCATCATCGGGGTCGTCCTCGGTGCGTGCTTCCTCGCCCTGGACTTCAAGCAGGTCGAGGACGGCATCGCCTACGGCGCCCCCCGCGAGGAGTCCTGGCTGGCGGCCTTCGGCCTCACCATGACCCTGGTGTGGATCTACCTGGAGCTGCTGCGTCTGCTCTCGATCCTCAGCGGCGACGACTGACGCACGGACCCCTGTCGACCGGAGCGTCGACGGATACCGGGAGCGGCCCGCAGGCAGAACGCCTGCGGGCCGCTCCCGTTCTGCGCTCGGCGGGTCCTCCCTCCGGGCGGGGCTCCCGTTCCGCGCCCGGTGGGTGGGGCCGTGCCCGGTGGGTGGGGCGGGGCGGGCAGCGGCGGCCCTTCTGGCGATGGCGCGGGGGAGACGCGTAGGGTCGGCGGGTGCTCGATACGACCCCGCTGATCAACGCCGTGGACCGATTCGCCGACCGGCTGCGCGCCGCCCCGCAGAGCCGGTTGCAGCGTGGCGCGGCCGCCGAGGGGCTCGCCACGGCCCGGGAACTCGCGCGGCGGGCCCAGCGCGTAGAGTCGCCCGACCGGGAACCGCGCACCATGCCGGACGCCGGGCTCTTCGCGATCGGCGACCAACTCGCCGTGGCGGGGCGCGACCTGGCGGCGGCACTGGAAACGGCCTCGTCGGCGGAACTGGACGAGGCCGTGCGATACGTGGAGGAGGCGGCCGGGCGGGCGTTCGCCTGACGCGCGGCCGGCCGAGGGCCGGGAAGCGGCCGGGGGCCCGGGGCGGGGAGTCGAGGGCCAGGGGCCGGCGGCCGGGATCCGGGGCCGGGGGAGAAGCTTCTGGGGCGCGGGAGTCGGAGGCCGGAGACGGAGGCCGGGGGCGGAGGCCGGGAGTCGGGGTCCGGGGCCTGGGCCTGGGTCCGGGGCCTGGAGTCAGAACGAGGCGATGATGCGGTCCGCGAGTATGTAGACGTTCTCCTCGCCGCACGAGAAGGTCAGGGCGTACGCGCCGGAGACGCCGGAACCGCCCAGCAGCACCGGGCGCTCACCGGCGAGCAGCGACTCGGCCAGGCGCTCGGCCGTCTCCCGGTGACCGGGCGTCATACAGAGCGTGGTGCCGTCGGCGAAGACGTACACGTCAAGGGTGCCGAGCGGACCGGGGCGCACGTCCGCGAGCTCGGTGCGGTTGTCGGCGAGCTCCTCGAGGCGGTTCACGGTGCGCTCGTGGTCGGTGGCCACGGGGGTCCGCACGGGCACGAAGTCGGGGTGCGAGGGATGGCGGCGACGGGCCGCGGCCAGCTCGGGGGAGTCCTCGGCGAGCCCCGCGGTCTCCGGCATCTCGGCCACGTCGGCGAGTTCGGCCACATCCGCGAACTCGGTCAGTTCCGTCAGCTCCTCCAGCGCCTCGGCGGCGTCGAGGTCCATCGCCTCCAGGCCCACGAAGTCCGCCTGACGGGGCATGAAGAGCGGGGCCTCCTCGCCCGTTCCGGACAGGCCGCCCAGCAGGGACGGGGCGTCGGCCGCGTCACGCGCCTCCTGGGAGGCCCAGAAGGCGCGGGCCTCGGCCAGTTCGCGCTCCCGCTCCTCGGCGAGCGCCTCGGCGACCGCCGCGCGTATCTCGGCGGCCGGGGTGTCGTAGCGGCTCTGCGGGGGCACGGCGGCGCTCTGGGCGCGGGCCGCGGCCAGCTCCGTGCGGAGGGCGGCCATCTGCTTGCGCAGCCCGTGAGCAGCGTGCAGAGCAGCGGCGCCCACGGCCGTGGCGGCGGCGGTGGTCAGCAACAGGGCAAGAGACATGGCGCTCACTGACATACTCCCGGTTTCAATGGATTCCCCGACTTCCTACCTCAGCTTGTCCTCCGGCCGCTCCTCGTGTCAGTGCATTACGTCACGAATTGGACAGGTCTTTCGGCCCAGGGTTTAGTGCCGGTGCCGGTATGACCTGGGGGAATGGTTCTCCCCCAGGACGTAGGTCACATCCTGGGGGAGATTCGGTCACGGCCGGGGCTCGGAAACCGGCCATTCTCCAATGAAACTGTGCGTGCCCGAGCGGGTACGCGTTGCCCTCCGCGAACGGAGAGGGCCACCGCGCTCCGGCTCGGTCAGCCGAGCTCAGCCGCTCAGCTCAGCCGCTCGCGTCGTGGGTCGCGTTCCGCTTCGCTTGCGCTGCGGGCAGGTGCCGCCCTCGTGCCTCGGGCGGCCCCTACCCTCCGCTCCAGCTCAGCTCAGCCGCTCGTGTCGTGGGTCGCGTTCCGCTTCGCTTGCGCTGCGGGCAGGTGCCGCCCTCGTGCCTCGGGCGGCCCCTACCCTCCGCTCCAGCTCAGCTCAGCCGCTCGATGACCATGGCCATGCCCTGGCCGCCGCCCACGCACATGGTCTCCAGGCCGAACTGCTTGTCGTGGAACTGGAGGCTGTTGATCAGCGTGGTGGTGATCCGGGCGCCGGTCATGCCGAAGGGGTGGCCGACGGCGATGGCGCCGCCGTTGACGTTGACCTTCTCCAGCGGCAGGCCGAGATCGCGGTAGGACGGGATCACCTGGGCGGCGAACGCCTCGTTGATCTCGGCCAGGTCGATGTCGTCGATCGTCAGCCCGGCGCGCTTCAGCGCCTGCCTGCTCGCCTCCACCGGCCCGTATCCCATGATCTCGGGGGAGAGGGCCGAGACGCCGGTCGAGACGATCCGGGCCAGCGGCGTCAGGCCCAGCTCGCGGGCCTTGGTGTCGGACATGATCACCAGGGCGGCGGCCCCGTCGTTCAGCGGGCAGCAGTTGCCTGCCGTGACCAGCCCGTCGGGGCGGAACACCGGCTTCAGGCCCTGCACGCCCTCCAGGGTGACGCCCGCGCGCGGACCGTCGTCCTTGGCGACGACCGTGCCGTCCGGGGTGGTGACCGGGGTGATCTCGCGCTCCCAGAAGCCCTTCCCGATGGCCTCCTCGGCGAGATTCTGCGAGCGGACGCCGAACTCGTCCATGTCCTGACGGGTGATGCCCTTGAGCCGGGCCAGGTTCTCCGCCGTCTGCCCCATCGCGATGTACGCGTCCGGCACCAGCCCGTCCTCGCGCGGGTCGTGCCAGCCCTCGCCGCCCTGCTCGGCGCGGGCCGCGGTACGGGCCTCGGCGTCGGCGAACAGCGGGTTGTGCGTGTCCGGCCAGCTGTCCGAGTTGCCCTTGGCGAAGCGCGACACCATCTCGACGCCCGCCGAGATGAAGACGTCGCCCTCGCCCGCCTTGATGGCGTGCAGCGCCATCCGGCTGGTCTGGAGGGAGGACGAGCAGTAACGGGTGATCGTGCAGCCGGGAAGGTGGTCCATGCCCATCCGCACGGCGACGATGCGCCCCAGGTTGTTGCCCTGCTCGCCGCCGGGGAGGCCGCAGCCGAGCATCAGGTCGTCGATGTCCCGCGGGTCCAGCTCGGGGACCTTCGCCAGCGCGGCCTGGATGATCGTCGCGGTCAGGTCGTCCGCGCGCAGGTCCTTCAGCGAGCCCTTGACTGCCCGGCCGATGGGAGAACGGGCGGCAGAGACGATCACGGCTTCGGGCATCACGCGGCTCCATGAGGGCTGGAAGGCGGGTTCGGGCAGGTGCTGACTTGGAAGTTACCTGTACGTAGCAGATGGGTCACCGGGCAGCGCATGTGACGCCGACCTCTTTTCTAAGCGCTCGCTCAGTCGGTTGCCTCGTTCGGATCCGTTGCCTCGTTCAGATCGATCGCCGCGCTCGGTCCGTTGCCCCGCTCAGTTGATTGTCCCGCTCGGTCGGTCGTCCGGGTCGATCTCCGCCGTCGGCCCAGCGACCCCTCGGGCCGGTCGGCGGGACGGTCCGCGGGCCGGTCGGCAGGTCCGTCCCCGGATCGGCCCGGGGGCAGGCCGTCCGGCCCGTCCGGCCCGCGCGTTCCGGCGGCCTCGGGGGTGTCTGACACATACCTGCGGCGTCGCGGGGTCCGGCACGCACGCTCGCGGCGTCGCCGAACCGCCCACGTGGCTCCGCCACGCAGACGCTCCGGAGTCTTGCGATCGCACGCACCGGACCCAGCTCCTTCTCCCGCACTCATTTATCAGACACCCCTAGGGGGCCCCTTCCCCGGCGACTCCGGGCACCCCGGTGGATCCGGTCGCCGTCCCGCCGTCCGGCTCCGGCCGCGGGTGCGGGTCGGGCTCCGTGGCCGCGGGCAGGCGCCGCCGCCTGCGGTGCTTGAGCAGCGCCCACGGCGCCCGGGCCCCGGTGACCTCGGTACCGGCCTCCATGGCCGCCTGGGAGGCCGCCTTGGCCACCGGCAGAATGTCCTCGCGCCGGGCGCCGTCCAGCCGGTCGGTCTCCGGCCACAGGCCCAGTGCCGCGCAGAGGGTCGGCAGCACCGCCATCGCCGCCGTGGCGTACCCCTCCGCCGAGGGGTGGTAGTTGTCCGGCCCGAACAGTTCGCGCGGGTTCGCCTCGAACTCCGGCCCCAGCAGGTCGCCCAGCGACACCGTGCGCCCGCCCTGCTCCACCGCGCCGATCGTCTGGGCCGCCGCCAGCTGCCGGCTCGCCCGGCGGGCCAGCCAGCGCAGCGGCTGGTAGACCGGCTCGATCGTGCCGAGGTCGGGGCAGGTGCCGACCACCACCTCCGCGCCCGCCGTCCGCAGCCTGCGCACCGCGGTGGTCAGGCAGCGCACCGACTGGGTGGCCGGGATGCGGTGCGTCACGTCGTTCGCCCCGATCATGATCACGCAGACGTCGGGCACCGCGCACGGATCGGCCAGCAGCAACGAGACCTGCCGTTCCAGATCGTCCGAGCGGGCGCCCGGCTGCGCCACGTTCCGCAGATCCACCGGCCGCTCGGACACCGCCGCGAGCCCCGAGGCCAGCAGCGCCCCCGGCGTCTGTCCCGTCCGGCGCACGCCCTGCCCGGCCGCCGTCGAGTCGCCCAGCAGCCCCAGCCGCAGCGGCTCCGCGGGGCCGGCGAACGCCACCCCGTACCGCCCGTCCGCACTCGGCGGGACCGGCGCGGTGCCGCCGCCCACATGCCGTTTCGCCAGCTGGACCTCCGCCAGCAGGACGCCCACCGCCGCCGCGCCGAGCAGCCCGATGCCGCCGCCGCCGTAGGCCGCGCCCGCCGCGATCCGCCGTGCCACTCTCGCCCTCGACACAGTCCGGTCCACCTCTCGTCGCCGTGCAGCCGTACGCCATCTCCTTGCCCCGCGGCGGCCGCCGCTCAATCACTCCTCCCGTCTGCACCGCCCGTTCTCCCGCCGGTGCGCATACGCTGGCCGCACCCATCAGGAGACCCCGGAGTACACGGTGCAATTCCACGATTCGATGATCAGTCTTGTAGGCAACACCCCGCTGGTGAGGCTGCGCAGTGTCACGGCCGGCATCCAGGCGACGGTCCTGGCCAAGGTCGAGTACTTCAACCCCGGCGGCTCGGTCAAGGACCGCATCGCCCTGCGCATGATCGAGGCGGCCGAGGAGAGCGGCGAACTGCAGCCGGGCGGCACGATCGTCGAGCCGACCAGCGGCAACACGGGCGTCGGCCTGGCGATCGTCGCCCAGCAAAAGGGCTACAAGTGCATTTTCGTCTGCCCGGACAAGGTGTCCACGGACAAGATCAACGTGCTGCGCGCCTACGGCGCCGAGGTGGTCGTCTGCCCGACGGCCGTCGACCCCGAGCACCCGGACTCGTACTACAACGTCTCCGACCGGCTGGTCCGCGAGACGCCCGGCGCCTGGAAGCCCGACCAGTACTCCAACCCGAACAACCCGCGCTCGCACTACGAGACCACCAGTCCCGAGCTGTGGGAGCAGACCGACGGGAAGATCACCCATTTCGTCGCGGGCATCGGCACCGGCGGCACGATCAGCGGCACCGGCCGCTATCTGAAGGAGATCAGCGGCGGCGCGGTCAAGGTCGTCGGCGCGGACCCGGAGGGCTCGGTCTACTCCGGCGGCTCCGGGCGCCCGTATCTCGTCGAGGGCGTCGGTGAGGACTTCTGGCCGACCGCCTACGACCAGACGGTCACGGACGAGATCGTCCCGGTGTCCGACAAGGACTCCTTCCAGATGACCCGCCGCCTCGCCAAGGAGGAGGGCCTGCTGGTCGGCGGCTCCTGCGGGATGGCGGTCGTCGCCGCGCTGGAGGTCGCGAAGCGACTGGGCCCGGACGACGTGGTCGTCGTCCTGCTGCCGGACAGCGGACGCGGATACCTCAGCAAGATCTTCAACGACGAATGGATGGCGGACTACGGCTTCCTGGAGGACACGGGGCCGTCGGCCCGGGTCGGGGATGTCCTCGACCACAAGGAGGGGCCGATCCCTACGCTCGTCCACATGCACCCCGAGGAGACCGTCGGCGAGGCGATCGACGTGCTGCGCGAGTACGGCGTCTCGCAGATGCCGATCGTGAAGCCGGGCGCCGGGCACCCGGACGTGATGGCCGCCGAGGTCGTCGGCTCGGTGGTCGAGCGTGAGCTGCTGAACGCGCTGTTCGCGCAGCGCGCCTCGCTCACCGACCCGCTGGAGAAGCACATGTCGCCGCCGCTGCCGCAGGTCGGCTCCGGCGAACCGGTCGAGGACCTGATGGCGGTGCTCGGCGGCCCGGACGCGGCGGACGCGGCGATCGTGCTGGTCGAGGGCAAGCCCAAGGGCGTGGTCAGCCGCCAGGACCTGCTGGCGTACCTGGCGAAGGACGCGGGCGGCAAGCCGTAGGGCGGGCGCGGGGGCCCGCCTGCGGGCCTTCGCGAAAACGGTACGCGCGCGACACATGCGCGCAGCACCCGCTTAACACGGGACCGGCACAGTGAGGGGTGTCGGCGGGGAAACCGGCCGGCACCCGTTACGGCGACACGGACTACGGAGCGGCTCCCGGACCTCCCTCGTCGCCCGGACGCGGCCCGGGGCCCTGACCCGGCCCGTGCCCCTCGCGGGGACCGCCGTCGTCCCGCCCCTCGGACACCGGGGGTGCGGCGGTCCCCGCGACACTTCTCTCGCGGTTCTCAGCCGTCCGGTTCTCAGCCGTCCGGTTCTCAGTCGTCCCAGTCGGACGTGGAGCTTCCGGAACGGCGGCGGAACCAGGGCCAGTCGCGGGCCGCGTACACGGCGTTGACGCCGAGGATGCCGAGCCAGGCGATGACCAGGCCCTGGGTGTGGGCGGCCGCCGCGGCGATCGCGGACAGCGGGATGGCCAGGACCAGCGAGATGATCCCGAAGCCGAAGCGCTCGCCGAACCCCCCGAGGGGCTGCGGCTGCCGCGCTCCTCGGGCGACGCTCACCTGCTGCTCGGCGAGGTGCCGGCGGACACGGCGGTCGAGCGTGGTGTCGAGCCGCTGCTCGACCTTCTCCAGAAACGATTCGACGAGCGCGGACTCGTAATCCGAACCCAGCTCACTACGGGCGTGCAGGGTGGCGTCGAGCTCGTTCTTGAGCTCCGGGTCTCGGGCTTTCATGCCTCTCACGGTACGAACCGCCGGACCCGCGGGCAGTGGGGCTACCCCCCGTCTTTCCCTGGGCCCTGCCGTACGGTCCGCTGCGCGCGTACCGGACCCGGCCTCCGCCTTCACCGCGGACCTTCTCGGTACCGGCAGCGACGGGGCCGTACCGGCAGCGACCGGTCCGCACCGGCAGCGACCGGGACAACCGGGCCGCCGTCGGGACGGCGGGGCGGGCCGGGCTGTATATGGACATGCAGGCGGCTTGCTGGCTGAATGGATTCGTCGGCGCCGGACCGTGGTGCGACGGATCTACCAAGGGGACAGCATGAGCGGGAGCAACCCGGCCGCGCGGTTGCAGCAGCTCTTCGAGGGGCGTCGGCTCACGCCGACGCAGCGGCGCATCGCGCACTGGATGGTGCGCCGGGCCGGGGACGTGCCGTTCCTGTCGAGCGTGGAGCTGGCCGAGCTCGCCGGGGTCAGCCAGCCGTCCGTCACCCGGTTCGCCGTGGCGCTGGGCTTCGACGGCTACCCGGCGCTCCGCAGACATCTGCGGGAGGTGGCCCCGGCCGGGGCCGAGCCGGGGAGCGGCGACGGAGACGCGTGCAACGAGTACCAGCAGGCCGTCCTCGGAGAGATCGAGAACCTCCGGCATCTGGCCGATCTGCTCGCGGACCCCGGGCCCGTCGAACGCGCGGGCAGGATGCTGGCGGCCTCCCGGCCGCTGCCGGTGCTCGGGCTGCGGGCCGCCTCCTCGCAGGCCCGGGGCTTCGGGTACTTCGCGGCCAAGGTCCACCCCGACGTCCGGGTGCTCGACGAGGGCGGCAGCATGCTGCACGACCGGATCGACGCGGCGCGCCGGGCGGGCGCCACGGCCCTGATCTGCTTCGCGCTGCCCCGGCACCCCAAGGAGGTCGTCGACGCCCTCGCGTACGCGCGGGACCAGGGGCTGGCCGTCGTCTCGGTCGCGGACTCCGCCTTCGCGCCCGTCGCGAAGCACAGCGATCTGCTGATCCCGGCGGCGGTCGGCACGGGGCTCGCCTTCGACACCGCGTGCGCGCCCATGCTGCTGGGGCGGGTGCTGCTGGAGGCCATGTGCGACGACCTGCCCGACGCGCAGGCGCGGCTGGAGGAGTTCGACGCGCGGGCGGCGGCGCGGGGGCTCTTCGTCGAATGACGCGCGGGACCGGCCGTCGAGCGACGAGGTACGGGACCGGCCGTCGAATGGCACCTGGGGCCGGTCGTCGAGCGGAGTCCGGGGCCGGTCGTCGGGCGGGGGCCGGGACCGGCGCGCGCCCGGTGCCGGACGGCGGTGACGCGGTTTCGGACGGCGGCGGTGACATGGTGCCGGACGGCGGTGACGGGGTGCCGGACGGCGGTCACGGGGTGCTGGAACTGCTGCCCGGAACGGGCGTGGCGCTGCCGGGCGGGGCCGGGACGCTGCGGTTCGGGGCGGGGCCCGACGAGGCGCGTCCTGATCGCCGAGGCGCCCGACTGCCGAGGCGTGCCGAGGTGCCTGATTGCCGAGGCGTCTCCCGACCCGCCCGCGCGATTCTCAGACGCCCCTCATCCGTGCCCGTTAACCTCCGGGCGCGAGAGAAGCGCAGGAGAGAAGAGAGGGGCACGGACGTGGGGCGCGGAGCACAGTCGCTGGCGAGGGTGGCGGTGGTCGTACGAGCCGGGGCCGCGCCGCTGTGGTGGTCGGGGCTGCTGGCCGCGGTGGTCGGCGCCGCGGTGCCCGGACTCACCGGGCGGCGGATCGGGCTGCTGGCCGGGGCGGCGCTGTTCCTGATCACGGCCGCCGCCGTGGCGCTCGTACGCGGCCGTCGCTACGCCGAACTCGCCGGGAACGCAGCCCGGGCCGCCCGGACCGACTTCCTCCAGGACCGGGCCGTGACCGTGCGCGACTGGCGGCGCGGGCGCCGGTGGTGGCTGCTCGGGGCGTTCCTGGCGGCGGTGGTGAGCGCGTTCCTGCTGCCCGGCACGGGCGGGCTGGCGCTCGCTGGAGCCGGGGCCGGGCTCTGGATCAAGGCGCTCCGGATCGGGCAGCGCGAACGCCGGGACGACGTCCTGTACTGGGTGCCGGCCGACCGGGTGCGGCGCGGGCGGCCCGCGGGCAAGCAGGTGGACGCGTACCGGACGACCGGGCCGATGGCGGGCGACGCCGCACCCGGCGGGGCGCGGCGCCACCGCTGAGGCGGCCGCCGGGCCGCCCGCCGGGCCATCTGCCGGGCCATCTGCCGGGCCATCCGACCTCGACGGCCGCCCGTCGGCTCATGTCCCGTCGTCTCATGGGCGGCCTGCTTCGCCGTCCCGTCGCCTCATGTCCCGTCGGTTCATGGCGGCCCGCCCCGCCGTCCCGTCGTCTCATGGTGGCCCGCCGGGGCGTCGGCGCGGGCCCTGTTGACTACGTCTATTCAGAACCCCAGGATGTGAATAGGAGACTTACACGTCGCGAGGAGGCGTCGCCATGTCAGGACCCCGCCCGGTACGGGCACCGCGCGGTACGGAGCTGAGCGCCCTGGGATGGCAGCAGGAGGCCGCCCTCCGGATGCTCCAGAACAACCTGGACCCCGAGGTCGCCGAGCACCCCGACAAGCTCGTCGTCTACGGCGGCACCGGCAAGGCGGCCCGCGACTGGCGCTCCTTCGACGCCATGCTGCGCACCCTGCGGACGCTCAAGCAGGACGAGACGATGCTGGTCCAGTCCGGGCGGCCGGTCGGCGTCATGCAGACGCACGAGTGGGCGCCGCGCGTGCTGATCGCCAACTCCAACCTGGTGGGCGACTGGGCGAACTGGGAGGAGTTCCGCCGCCTGGAGGCGCTCGGCCTCACCATGTACGGCCAGATGACCGCCGGATCGTGGATCTACATCGGCACCCAGGGCATCCTCCAGGGCACCTACGAGACCTTCGCCGCCGTCGCCGCGAAGAAGTTCGGCGGGACGCTCGCCGGCACCATCACGCTGACCGCCGGGCTCGGCGGCATGGGCGGCGCGCAGCCGCTCGCGGTGACCATGAACGACGGCGTCGCGATCTGCGTCGACTGCGACCCGCGCGCCATCGAGCGCCGCATCGAGCACCGCTATCTGGACGTGCGCGCCGACTCCCTCGAACACGCGCTCCAGCTGGCCGTCGAGGCCCGGGACGCCCGCCGGCCGCTCTCCATCGGCCTGCTGGGCAACGCGGCCGACCTGCTGCCGCGCATGCTCGCCGAGGGCGCCCCGATCGACATCGTCACCGACCAGACCAGCGCCCACGACCCGCTCGCGTACCTGCCGTCCGGCGTCGACTTCGACGACATGGCCTCGTACGCGGCCAAGGACCCGGCGGGCTTCACCACCCGGGCCCGGGAGTCGATGGCACGGCACGTCGAGGCGATGGTCGGCTTCATGGACGCCGGGGCGGAGGTCTTCGACTACGGCAACTCGATCCGCGGCGAGGCGAAACTCGCGGGCTACGAGCGGGCCTTCGCGTTCCCCGGCTTCGTGCCCGCGTACATCCGGCCGCTGTTCTGCGAGGGCAAGGGCCCGTTCCGCTGGGCCGCGCTGTCCGGCGAGGCGTCCGACATCCACAAGACCGACAAGGCGATCCTCGATCTCTTCCCGGAGAACGAGTCGCTGCGCCGCTGGATCACGATGGCCGGTGAACGCGTCCACTTCCAGGGGCTGCCCGCCCGGATCTGCTGGCTCGGCTACGGAGAGCGCGACCGGGCCGGCGAACGCTTCAACGACATGGTCGCCTCCGGCGAACTGGCCGCCCCGCTGGCGATCGGCCGCGACCACCTCGACTGCGGCTCGGTGGCCTCCCCGTACCGCGAGACCGAGGCCATGCTCGACGGCTCCGACGCGATCGCCGACTGGCCGCTGCTGAACGCCATGGTGAACGTGGCGTCCGGGGCGTCCTGGGTCTCCCTCCACCACGGCGGCGGGGTCGGCATGGGCCGCTCCATCCACGCCGGGCAGGTGACCGTCGCCGACGGCACCCCGCTGGCGGGCGAGAAGATCCGCCGGGTGCTCACCAACGACCCGGGCATGGGCGTCATCCGGCACGTCGACGCCGGGTACGACATCGCGGAGACGGTCGCCGCCGACAAGGGCGTGCGCGTCCCGATGACGGAGGGCGAACAGTGAACCGGCCGCCCACGACGGGCCCCGGAGCCCCGGGCCGCGGCCCCGCCCCGGACACGGGCGGCGGTCCCGGCACCGGCCAGACCGGTCCCGGCCAGACCGGCACCGGCCAGACCGGTCCCGGTCCCGGGGGGCCCGGCGAGGCCGGGGACGGCGGGGCTCCGTCGTTCCAGGCCATGTGGCGGGAGCTGCTGCCGATCGGCCGGCACCCGGACAGCGGCGGCTACCGCCGCTACGCCTGGACCGGCGCCGACGCCGAGTGCCGCGCCTGGTTCCGGGCCCAGGCCGAGGCGCGCGGGCTGACCTACGAGGTCGACCGGAACGGCAACCAGTGGGCCTGGCTCGGCGACCCGCTGGCCGGGGACGCGGTCGTCACCGGGTCGCACCTCGACTCCGTGCCGGACGGCGGCGCCTTCGACGGGCCGCTCGGCGTCATCTCCTCCTTCGCCGCGCTCGACGAACTCCGGTGCAGGGGAGCCGAGTTCACCCGGCCGCTGGCCGTCGCCAACTTCGGCGACGAGGAAGGGGCCCGCTTCGGGCTGGCCTGTGTGGGCTCCCGGCTCGCCGCCGGGCAGCTGACCGTCGACGCCGCGCACCGGCTCCGCGACGGCGACGGCGTCACCCTGCCGCAGGCCATGGAGGCGGCCGGGTACGACCCCGGCGCCATCGGCCCCGACCCCGAACGGCTCGCCCGCATCGGCGCGTTCGTCGAACTCCACGTCGAGCAGGGGCGCGCCCTCGACCTCACCGGCGACCCGGTCGGCATCGCCTCCGCGATCTGGCCGCACGGGCGCTGGCGGTTCGACTTCCGGGGCGAGGCCAACCACGCCGGCACCACCCGGCTGGCCGACCGGCGCGACCCGATGCTCACCTATGCCGAGACCGTGCTGGCCGCCCGCCGCGAGGCCGAACTCGTCGGTGCCGTAGCCACTTTCGGCAAGGTGGCGGTCGAACCGAACGGCGTCAACGCCATCCCCTCCCTCGTCCGCGGCTGGCTCGACTCCCGCGCCGCCGACCAGGACCGGCTCGACGCCGTCGTCGACGGCATCGAACGGGCCGCCCGGGAACACGCCGAGCGGGCCGGCATCGACCTCGACGTCGTGCGCGAGTCCTTCACACCCGTCGTGGAGTTCGAGCACGCCCTGCGCGACGAGATCGGCAAGATCCTCACGGAGCGGGGCGGCCGCGGGCGCGCCGCCGGGCGTCCCGTGCCCGTCCTCGGGACCGGCGCCGGACACGACGCGGGTATTTTGTCCGCCTCGGCGCCGACCGCCATGCTGTTCGTACGGAACCCCACCGGGGTCTCGCACTCACCGGCCGAGCACGCCGCCGAGGACGACTGCGCGGCCGGAGTGACCGCACTCGCCGACGTACTGGAGGGTCTCGCGTGCCGCTGACGACACCGCCGCCGCAGCCGACGGGCAGGCCCGTCACCGAGACGTACTGGCTGTCCCACGCCTGGCTCGGCGCCCATGTCGAGCCGGGTGTCGCGGTGGACGTGTCCGGCGGGGTCGTCGCGGGCGTCCGCACCGGCGTCACCGTCCCGCCGCCGGGCGCCACCGTGCTGCGCGGGCTGACGCTGCCCGGTCTCGCCAACACCCACTCGCACGCCTTCCACCGGGCCCTGCGCTCCACCGTCCAGGTCGGCTCCGGCACCTTCTGGACCTGGCGCGAGACCATGTACCAGGTCGCCGCCCGGCTCACCCCCGACTCGTACTACGAGCTGGCCCGCGCGGTGTACGCCGAAATGGCCCTGGCCGGCATCACCGCCGTCGGCGAGTTCCACTATCTGCACCACGCGCCGGGCGGCACGCCCTACGCCGACCCCAACGCGATGGGCGAGGCGCTGATCGCCGCGGCGGGCGAGGCCGGCATCCGGATCACGCTGCTGGACACCGCGTACCTCGCCGCCGGGTTCGGCGACGGGCCCGGGCACTACCGGGGGCCCGACCCGCATCAGCTGCGGTTCTCCGACACCACCGCGGACGCCTGGGCCGAACGCGTCTCCCTCCTCAAGGACACCGACCACGCCCTGATCGGCGCCGCCGTCCACTCCGTACGCGCCGTCCCGGCGGCGCAGCTGGCCACCGTGGCCGCCTGGGCCGGGGAACGGCGGGCGCCGCTCCACGTCCACCTCTCCGAACAGCCCGCGGAGAACGAGGCGTGCCTCGCCGCCCACGGGCGCACCCCCACCCGGCTGCTCGCCGACCACGGGGTGCTCGGCCCCCGCACCACCGGCGTCCACAACACCCACCTCACCGCCGAGGACATCACGCTCCTCGGCTCCTCGGGGACCGGCACCTGCATGTGCCCCACCACGGAACGCGACCTCGCCGACGGGATCGGCCCGGCCGTCGCCCTGCAGCGGGCCGGCTCGCCGCTCTCCCTCGGCAGCGACAGCCACGCCGTGATCGACCTCTTCGAGGAGGCCCGGGCGATGGAGCTGGACGAACGCCTGCGCACCCGGACCCGCGGCCACTGGACGGCGGCGGCCCTGCTGCGCGCGGCGACCGCCGACGGGCATGCCGCGCTCGGCCGTCCGGAGGCGGGCGTCATCGAACCCGGCGCCCCCGCCGACCTGACCACCGTCGCCCTGGACTCCGTCAGAACGGCGGGACCGGAGCCGCGGCTGGCCGCCGAGACGGTCGTATTCGCCGCGACCGCGGCCGACGTGCGGCACACCGTCGTGGCGGGACGCCACCTCGTCCGCGACGGGCGTCACACGCTGATCGACGACGTGCCCGGAGCGCTCGCCTCCGCGATCTCCGCCCTGCACCGCTGAGCCCGCCGCCACCGGGACCGGCACCGGAAGCGGAAGCCGTGGCGACGGGAACGGGGCCGATGGGAACCGGGCCGACGGGAACGGGGCCGGGCCGGGCGCCGGAGCCCCCGGCCCGGGGACCGGCGACCGCCCCCGGCCCCGCGGCCCTCCCCGGCCCCGCGGCCCCCGGAACACCGACGGTCCCCGGGCCGTCACTCCCGGGACCCCCGGCCCGGCGGCCGCCCGCGAACCCCGGACCCCCGGGACCGGGGCCGACGGCGCCCCCTGCGCCGCCGCTCCCGGAACCGGGGCGCGGGACACCCCCCATGCCGCCGCTCCCGGAACCGGGGCGCGGGACACCCCCCCGTGCCCGTCGGCCGGTCCCCCCGCGCGATTCCCCGCGCGTCCGCCGACGGGCCGCCCCGCACACCCACCCAGAAGGAGAGCAGCCGCCCCATGACGACGACCGTCATCACCAACATCGCCGCCCTGGTCACCAACGACCCCTCCCTCCGCGCGGACTCCCCCCTGGGCCTGGTCCAGGACGCGGCCGTCGTCATCGAGGACGACCGCGTCGTCTGGACCGGTGGGACCAGCAAAGCACCCGCCACTGACAACGCCGTCGACGCGGGCGGCCGGGCCATGATCCCCGGCTTCGTCGACTCCCACTCCCACCTCGTCTTCGCGGGCGACCGCACCGAGGAGTTCAACGCCCGGATGTCCGGCCGCGCCTACAGCGCGGGCGGCATCAGGACCACCGTCGCCGCCACCCGCGCCGCCACCGACGAGCAGCTCTCCGCCAACGTCGCCCGCTACCTGGCCGAGGCGCTGCGCCAGGGCACCACCACCTTCGAGACCAAGTCCGGCTACGGCCTCACCGTCGAGCACGAGGCCCGTGCCCTGCGCATCGCCGCCCGGCACACCGAGGAGGTCACCTTCCTCGGCGCCCACGTCGTCCCCGCCGACTACGCCGACGACCCGGCCGGCTACGTCGACCTGGTCACCGGGCCGATGCTCGACGCCTGTGCCCCGCACGCCCGCTGGATCGACGTCTTCTGCGAGCGGGGCGCCTTCGACGTCGACCAGGCCAGGGCCGTCCTCACCGCCGGCCGCGCCAAGGGCCTGCAGCCCCGCGTCCACGCCAACCAGCTCGGCCACGGCCTCGGCGTCCAGCTCGCCGTCGAACTCGACGCCGCCTCGGCCGACCACTGCACCTACCTCACGGACACGGACATCGACGCCCTGGCCCAGAGCGGCACCGTCGCCACCCTGCTCCCCGGCGCCGAGTTCTCCACCCGCGCCGTCTGGCCGGACGCCCGCCGCATCCTCGACGCGGGTGTCACCGTCGCGCTCTCCACCGACTGCAACCCGGGCTCGTCGTTCACGTCGTCGCTGCCCTTCTGCATCGCCCTCGCCGTGCGCGACATGGGCATGACCCCGGACGAGGCGGTCTGGTCCGCCACCGCGGGCGGTGCGGCGGCGCTGCGCCGTACGGACATCGGCCGCATCGTCCCCGGGGCCCGCGCCGACCTGGTCCTCCTCGACGCCCCCAGCCATGTCCATCTCGCCTACCGGCCGGGAGTGCCGCTCACCCACGCGGTCTGGCGCCGCGGCGAACGCGTCGTCTGAGCGGACCCCGCCGCGCGACCGGCCCCGGGCACCCCCCGGGATCCCGCCGCGCGACCGGCCCCGGACATGCGGAAGGACCCGCCCGTCGCCGGGGCAGGTCCTTCCGCACGAGTCGCGACGGGGGTCGCGCGGGTGTGTGCCGCCGGTTCGCGGCGCACCCGGTCACTCCTCCAGGGTCAGGCCCTTCCGGAGTCTGGTCAGCGTCCGGGAGAGCAGCCGGGACACATGCATCTGGGAGATGCCCAGTTCCTCGCCGATCTCCGACTGCGTCATGTTGGCGACGAACCGGAGCGAGAGGATCCTGCGGTCGCGTCCGGGCAGCGAGGCGATCATCGGCTTCAGGGACTCGACGTACTCGATGCCTTCGAGCCCGTGGTCCTCGTAGCCGATGCGGTCCGCCAGCGCGCCCTCGTGCTCGTCCTCCTCGGGCTTGGCGTCCAGCGAGCTCGCGGTGTACGCGTTGCTCGCGGCCATGCCCTCGACGACCTCGTCGTGGGTGATGCCGAGGCGGTCGGCGAGCTCGCCCACAGTGGGCGAGCGGTCCAGCCGCTGGGCGAGCTCGTCGCCCGCCTTGGCCAGGTCGAGCCGCAGCTCCTGAAGGCGGCGCGGGACGCGCACGGACCAACTGGTGTCGCGGAAGAAGCGCTTGATCTCGCCGACGATGGTCGGCATCGCGAACGTCGGGAACTCCACGCCGCGACTGAGCTCGAAACGGTCGATCGCCTTGATCAGGCCGATGGTGCCGACCTGGATGATGTCCTCCATCGGTTCGCTGCGGGAGCGGAACCGGGCGGCGGCGAACTTGACCAGGGCCAGGTTCAGTTCGACGAGGGTGTTGCGGACGTACGAGTACTCGTGGGTGCCCTCTTCGAGGGATTCGAGCCGCTCGAAGAGCGTTTTCGACAGTGCCCTGGCGTCCAGCGGCTCCACCTCGTCGAACGGCGGGATCTCGGGTAGTCCTTCGAGGCCGTCGGCGACGTGGTGGGGAGCGGCGGACCGGTGGTCGACGCGGTCGGCTCCGGTGTCGCCGGCATCCGTGACGATGCCGGCGCCGCTGCCGCGCGTGCCGTCCGCGGCGGTCGCGGCAGGGGAGTCTGAGTGGGTCAGTCCCACAGAAGGTGCTGACGTCGCGTCGGGGGTACGCGGTTCGTCGAGCCGGGGTGACATGGTCTCCTCCATCGTTCTCGGCATATGGCTGCCGATGCCCATACGTGTTCCTGCGGTGAAGCGGCGCCTCCGAAGCCGTTCGTGTTTTTGGGTGTCCCTCTACCCTTACCCGGTTCGAACGGAGAGTTACAAGCGCAAATTGATGCTATATGTCCTATTTGTTGAGGTCTTTGGCTACCACGTGGCGAACGGAACGCGTACTGTTTCCGGGTAGTCGTCGACGACTACGACGAAATCCGCGCACGCGAGAACGCGAACAGTGACCACTGACGGCGACGAACGGCGAAGAGGGACTTGGCATGGACCGCGGGACGGTCGGCAGTGCGAACCGGGGCCGGCTTCAGGTCGGGACCCGTACCGAGGGGCGCAGCGAGGTCGTGACGCCGGTGGGTGAGCTGGATCACCACACGGCCGATCTGCTGCGGGAGCCCCTGGAGAGCGCGGTCGAGCAGGGGCGGGCACGCCTGGTGATCGACTGCTCGCGACTCGAGTTCTGCGACTCCACCGGGCTCAATGTGCTGCTCGGCGCCCGGCTCAAGGCCGAGGCGGCCGGGGGCGGGGTCCATCTGGCCGGGATGCGGCCGGTGGTGGCGCGGGTCTTCGAAATCACCGGGGCCGAGGCGGTCTTCACCGTTCACGACTCCCTGGACGCGGCCCTGGACACGTGAGGGCGGGCGCGCCCGGCGGCGCGCGTTCCGTGACCTCGGGGGGCTCAGGTGTTGCCGGTGTCACGCGGCCCGCGCGGACGAAGCGGGTGTTGTCACGATTCGGCCGGGCAGGAGACACCTGGCGGAGCGGTGTGTGATCCCATGTGCCGCGGGCCCGCGGGCGCGGTGTCCGCATGCGCGGCGGCCGGCGGCAGGTGCCGCGGCCCCGCATGCGGTATTCCTACGTGCGGCACTCGCGCGCGGTCCCGGTGTGCTCGTGGTGTCCGCGCGTGATCTGTACTTGTAACTGTTCGATGGCGACATGGTGAATCGGTGAGGTGAAGCGCTGATGAGCACCACCCGGCAGCAGCCGCCGGGCGACCTCGGCCGCGAGCCGGAGGACGCCGGCGCGGACGAGGACGCGGACACGGGCGCCGGGGCGGTCTCCGCCGAACCGGCCGGGCGGCAGTGGCGCACGCTGCCGCTGCGGGGGGTCGGCGGCGTCGTGCCGACGGCCCGCGACTTCGCCCGTCAGGCGCTTCACGAATGGGGCTGGCTCCCCGCGTCGAGCGCGGACGGCCGGGCCGCCGCCGAGGACGTCCTGCTGGTCGTCTCCGAACTGGTCACCAACGCCTGCCTGCACGCCGAGGGCCCGGAGGAGATCCGCATCGCCCGCGCGGCGAAGGTGCTGCGGGTGGAGGTCGTCGACGCGGGCGCCGGTCAGCCCGCGCCGCGCACCCCGCACCGGGCCGGGCGGCCCGGCGGGCACGGCATGTTCATCGTGCAGCGGCTCTGCCTGGACTGGGGCGTGCTGCGGGCGCCGGGCCGCCCGGGCAAGACCGTCTGGGCCGAACTGGCGGCCCCCGTCTGAGAGTTGTTCCGTCGCCCGCGCCCATCAGGGATACGGGACGGCGTTCGGCCGTCCGGGGCGCGGGCCCCGCGATCGCACACCGGGAGCGCGTCGGATCGGCGCGCTCTTTGTCTTCCCTCCACAGGGCCCCGGGCGTACCTTGAGCGCCCATCTGATGTGTCGTCAGTAACTTGCGTCCACTGAGAGACGGAGCGCGGCGACTCCCGGTACGAGGGGGAATCAAGGTGTCCTACCAGAAGCGAACAGCTCTCGCGCTGGCGTCCGCGCTGGCGGGCACGGTGGTGCTGATGGCCGCGCCCGCCGCCCACGCCGCGGTCGTGGACGTCGACTACCAGTGCAAGACCCCGATCGGCGACAAGGGCGCGGTGTCCCCGATCGACATCAAGGCCGTGAGGAGCGGCGGCGGTTACCGGCTCACGATGTCCTTCCAGAAGGGCGTCTCGTCCAGTCCGGTCGAGCTCGGCAAGGGGGCGATGAGCCCCAGTGCCGTGATCAAGGTGAGCGGCGCCGACCAGGGGGAGGTGCGGGTCTCCGGGCCGCCGAACGCCGCCGCCATACCCGCCAACTCCCCGATCAAGATCGGCGATCTGACGGGCACGTACACCCCGGGGAAGAGCGGCAAGGCCGAGTTCACCGCCGGGGTGCTCACCATCAAGGCGCTGGGCACGACCACCACCTGCACCCCCTCCAACAACCCCGGCCCCTCGCTCCGGCTCGATGTGACGGCCGCAGGCGGGACGGCGCCCAACACCCCCGCCGACGGCGGCCGGTTGCCGAAGACCGGGCCGCTCGACTCGGCCATGGCGCTCGGCATGCTCGGCGGCACCGTGCTGCTGACCGGCGCGGCCGGGGTGCTCTGGCTGACCCGGCGCGGGCAGGTCGCCGCCGGCCGGTAGGACGGAGCCCGCCCGCACCGGACCGGGCCCGTGCAGGACCGGACCTGTGCCGGAGGGTACGGGTCCGGACCGCGCCCCGGACCGGGCGGTCCCCCGGCGCGGACCTCGTCCTCGGCGGGCTCCGACGTGACCAGCCGTCCTCACGCATCAGGGAGCCGCCATGCCGCCGCCGACCGGCCACCCCGTCCGACTCGCCCTCGCCGTCCTGCTGCTGACCCTCGCCATGACGCCGGCGGCCGGTGCGGAACCCCGGACGCCGGCCCCGTCCCCGGGCGCCGCCGCCTGGACGGCGCGGCCCGTGGCGAGCGGGTCCGGGAAGGACGGGGACAGGCCGTACTTCTATCTGGAGGGGCCGCCCGGGGCCGTCCTCCAGGACCGGCTCGCCGTCACCAACCCCGGCGCCGCGCCGGTCACCGTACGGCTGCGCGGCGGCGACGCGGACCGGGCGGAGGGCGACGGCCGCCCGGAGCGCGGCGGGGCGGCGGCGCCCGGGAACGGGGCCGGCGCCTGGCTGCGGACCGCGGCGGCCCGGGTGACGGTGCCCGCCCGCACCCGCGCCGAGGTGCCGTTCTCCGTGACGGTGCCGGCGGACGCGGTCCCCGGCGACCACCCCGGCGCGATCGTCGTGGAGAGCGGGGGCCGCTCGGTGGACGTACGGATACGGCTGCGGGTCGGTGGACCCGCGCTGGCGGCGCTCACCGTCGAGGACGTCGCCGTGTCCGGGCGGACCATCCGCTACACGCTGGTCAACCGGGGCAACACCGTGCTGGCCCCGAAGCTCGCGGTGGAGGCCGACGGGGTGTTCGGGGCGCTGCTGCGACGCGGCGCGCGCCCGCTGCCGGTGGAACTGGCGCCCGGCGAGCGCGCCGCCCTCACCGAACCCTGGCGGGACGCCCCGGCCCTCGACGCGGCGACGGTACGGCTGCGGGTCACGGCGGACGGCGGCGCGCACGGCGAGGCGACGGCACGCGCCGCCTTCGTGCCCCGGGCGCCGCTGCTGGGCGGGGCACTGCTGCTGACGGCCGCGGCGGCGGCCGGGTACGCGTACCGGCGGCGGCGCGCACGCGGCCGGGCGGCGGGCGCGGAGGCCCCGCCGGGGCGCGGGGACGGGCCGCCCGCACGGCCGCCGGGGCCGGAGGGCGGCGGTCGCCCGGCCGGCGCGGGGGCGGAGAAGGAGCACATGGCGAGGACGGGAGGGGCATCGTGACGGGACGGATCGGAGCGGCGGCACCTGGTCCGGGGGACCGCGGGCGGGCCGGCCGCCGGTCGGGCATCCACGGGGGCGACGGCCGGCGGCGTCGGGGCGGACGGCGGTGGGCCGCCGCGTCGCTCCTCGTGCTGCTGCCCGCCCTGCTGCTGCTCCCCGCGCCCGCCGCCACGGCCGGTGCCGTGCGCGCCGTGGCCGCCCCGGCGTCCGCGCCGGGCGCGAAGTCCGCCGCGGCCGCGCGGGCGGAGCCCGGGGTGACCCTTTCCGAGCGGCAGGCGGGCAAGGGCGGCGACATCACCGTCAAGGGCAGCGGATGGCGTCCCGGCGCCCTGCTGATGATGCTGATCTGCGGCCGGTCCACCCCGGACCGCGGCGTGATCGGCGGCACCAACTCCTGCGCCAACGCCGAGGGCCGGGCCGTCACCACCGGACCCGACGGCGGCTTCGCCAGGAAACTGCCGGTGGCCGAGCCGCCCGTGCCCTGCCCGTGCGTGGTGCACGTCGCCACCGTGACCGGCGAACAGGCCGCCGCCGACGCCGTGTTCGTGGTGGCCGGACACCCGGTCGCCGCGCTGCCGAAGGAGACCGGCGGCAGGCTCGCCGTGCTGGCCGCCACCCGGTTGGAGGGCGACAGCGGAGTCCTCACCTGGTTCGGCGCGCCGCCCGCCCGGCGACTGGTCTTCACCGTCGGCAACCTGGGCGCCGCCCCGGTTCGGGACCCGGTCTTCCGGATCGGCACCGCGCACGGCGTGTTCGCCCCCCAGTGGGAGGAACGGCAGTGGCGCGGCGCCGTCGAGCCCGGCGGCAAGGCGCGGATCGAGCTGCCGGTCGAACTGGCGGCGGGCGCCCACGGCGACTACCAGATCTCGCTGGAGTACGGCGGCAAGGTGCTGGCGGAGCAGCCCTGGGGCGTCGGCCGCCCCTGGGGCGTCACGCTCTTCTGGGTCCTGCTCTGCGTCGTGGTGCCGGCCGCCGTGTTCCGGATCGGCATGGCGGTCGTCGACCGGGTCCGGCCCCGCCCCTCGCCCGGCCCGGCCCGCGCCCGGCGCCGCCGCGCGGCGCGGAGCGCCGGACCGGCCGCCGGCCGCCGGGGACCCCGCCGTGCCCGGCGACCCGAACCGGGCGCCCCGGCCGCCTCCGCCACCACGACCCCGTCCGCACCCACATCCGCATCGTCCGCATCCACATCCTCGCCCGCGACCACGGCCGCGCTGCCGTGGTTCACACCGGATTCCGCACCGTCAGACAACAGACCGACGACGAAGGGACATTCGTGAGCAGGCAACGCAGAACGGTCGCGGCGGGAGTCGCGATGATGCTCGGCGGCGTGGGCATGCTGATGGCCGCGGGCCCGGCCCGGGCCGCCGACATCTCGTACCGGACGGAGTGCATCCCCCCGGCCATCTCCGGACTGCCGCCGGTGCAGGGCACCACCGTGGTGCAGCTGACCGCGCCCGCCGAGGCCAAGGTCGGGGACACCGTCGAGGTGGTGTGGAAGACGGTCCAGGCCGCCTCCAAGAACCCCGACATACTCGACCTGGAGAAGGACACGGTCAAGCCGACCGGCACCGTCGAGGTGGGCGGCGCCGCCACCGGCTCCGTGAGCATGGAGGGGCCGCGCCAGAACCCGCCGATCCCGAAGAACGGCGCCATGATCCTGCCCGACATGAAGGGCACGCTGAAGCTGGAGAAGGCCGGCGAGATCACGCTGACCCCGGCCGCGTACGCCATCAACGTCTCCAAGCCGCTCTCCACGGACACCAAGTGCGCGCCCAAGGAGGCGGTGCAGCCGGGCGCGACGATCAAGGTCACGGACGGCGGCCCGGGCACCACCTCGGGCGGCACGACGAGCGGCTCCACCACCGGGACGTCCTCCGGCTCCACCACGGCGGGCGGCTCCACCACCGGCACGTCCTCCGGCTCCACCACCGCGGGCGGCACGACCTCCGCCGGCGGCACCACCTCGGGCTCCGGGGGCGGCGGCGGACAGACCGACTTTCCCGGCAAGCAGGTCGCCGTCGACTTCGCCTGCACCTCCCCCGGACCCGCCGACATCGCCACCAAGGTGACGATCGACGCCAGGAAGAGCGGCGGAAGCTACGCGCTGACGGTCAAGACCGCCAAGGGCGTGATGAACAGCCCGGCCGCGCTGCCCGCCGGCGCGCTCAAGCCCTCCATGGACGTCACCGTCGGCGGGGCGGACAAGGGCTCGGTGAAGGTCACCGGCCCCGCCAACGCCGAACCGCTGGAACAGGGCAAGCCGGTCGACCTGTCCGACATGACCGGCACGTACAAGCCGGGCGCCTCCGGGAAGTCCACGCTCAGCCCCGGGGCCCTGACCATCGACGTCACCCTGGGCGGCTCGAAGATCAGCATCCCGTGCAAGGTCAAGGGCTCGGTCGCCCCGTCGCTGGAACTCGACACCACCGCGCAGGAGGGCGGGGTCTCCGGCTCCGGCTCCTCGGGCGGGCAGGGCGCGGCGGGCTCCGCCGGCGCCGTGTCCGGCTCGGCGGGCGCCGCCGGCGGCGGGCTGGCGGCCACCGGAGCCGAGGGCCACGACACGCTGCGCGCGCTCGGGCTGGTCGCGGGGACGGCGATCCTGCTGGGCGGCGCCGTGTTCACCTTCACCCCCTGGCGGCGGCTGCGCGGCACCCGATGAGCCGGCGCGCGCCGGCGTAGCCCTGCGCGCGACCGCCCGCACGGCGCGAGGGCCGCCGCACCGTGATCAGCGGTGCGGCGGCCCTCGTCGTCGACGCCGTGCCGTCGTGCCGTCGGGGCGCCGGGCGTCCGGCGTCCCGACGGCCGGGGGCGACGGCCGGGGTGCGTCAGCGCACGTCGCCCATGAGCTGGGCGACCTTCTTGCGGTACATCCAGATGGAGACCGCCGCGACCAGCGCGAGGGCCGCCTCCAGGCCCACCATGCCGGTCTTGTCCAGGTTGACGCCGGCCAGCGACAGCAGGCTGGTGGTGCAGTCGCCTGCAGTGACGGCGAGGAACCAGACCCCCATCATCTGGCTGCCGTACTTCGCCGGGGCCATCTTCGTGGTGACCGACAGGCCGACCGGGGAGAGGCAGAGCTCACCGACGGTCTGCAGGAAGTAGATCGACACCAGCCACATCGGGCTGACCTTGTCGCCGTCCGAGGCCATGGTCAGCGGCAGCATGAAGACGAGGAAGGAGACGCCGACCAGGAAGAGGCCCGAGCCGAACTTGACGACCGTGCCCGGCTCCTTGCCCCGCCGGTTCAGCGCCAGCCATATCCAGGCGACGACCGGGGCCAGCGCCATGATGAAGACCGGGTTGATGGTCTGGTACCAGGAGGTCGGGAAGCTCAGCCCCAGCACGCTGTTCGTGGTGGAGGACTCGCCGAAGAGCGACAGCGTGGAGCCGCCCTGGTCGTAGATCATCCAGAACACGGCCGCGGCGACGAAGAACCAGATGTACCCGGACATCTTCGACTGCTCGGTCTTCGTCAGATCCCGGTCGCGCTTGATCCGCACCAGCACGGCGACCGGGATGATCAGACCGGCGACGGTGATCGGGACGAGCGCCCAGTTCAGCGTGTACACATCGGTGGCGAGCAGCACACCGTAGAAGACGGCGGCGACCGCCAGCCACATCAGGCCCTTGCGCAGCGTCGTGCGCCGCTCCTCCGCCGACAGCGGCTCCGGGACGACGCTGCTGCGCGGGTTCAGGTGGCGGGTGCCGATGAGGAACTGGACCAGGCCCAGCGCCATGCCGGCCGCGGCGAGCGCGAACCCGAGGTGCCAGTTCACCTTCTCGCCGATCGTGCCGATGATCAGCGGCGAGGCGAAGGCGCCGAGGTTGATGCCCATGTAGAAGACGGTGAAGCCGCCGTCGCGGCGCGGGTCCTCGGGACCGTCGTAGAGGTGGCCGACCATCGTCGAGATGTTGGCCTTCAGCAGACCGGAGCCGAGCGCGACCAGCGCCAGACCGGCGAAGAACGGACCGGAACCCGGAACGGCCAGCGTGAGATGGCCCACCATGATGATCGAGGCGGCCACGGTGACCGTCCTGCGCGGCCCCCAGACCCGGTCGCCGAACCAGCCGCCCGGCATGGCCAGCAGATACACCATCGCCATGTAGATGGAGTAGATCGCGGTGGCCGTGGCCGCGTTCATGTGCAGGCCGGATCCGGAGACCAGGTACAGCGGAAGCAGGGCCCGCATGCCGTAGAAGCTGAAGCGCTCCCACATCTCGGTCATGAAGAGAGTGGCCAGGCCGCGGGGGTGGCCGAAGAAGGTCTTCTCGGATCCAGGGGTGCTGGCCGGTTCCTTCGTCAGGCTGGACGCCATGGTCGATCCTTGTGTCTCGGGACGCGTCGCCTCGTGAGCGTGACGCGCCCGGTGGGGGGAGGCCGGCACCGGCCCGGCCGCGAGTCCCACCCCGCGCCTGAGAGGGATGCGTCCCGACCGCCGGACTCGCCTACGAGCCGACTGACGGAGACGGGGACCGACCGGAACGGGATCCACGCCCGGCGCGCGTTCACGCGCTCCGGGCCCGGCCGCAGGTCATTCACTGAAGTCACGACTGGCGGGGTACCAGCCGGCAGAACAAAAGAGACCCTCGGCGCTAAAAACTGCCCAAGGGTCCTTGAGTCGTGCAACAGGCGTCGAGCAACCATACGCCACGACAGAGTCCGAAATGAATGGACTTGAGAGAAGGATCACAGGCGGGGGAGGGATTACGCTCTCATAATCGAAGGTTTGCGTCGGCTTTCCTGACGAACCCGCAGGGCTTTCCGATCGCCTCACGACAGCCGTCCCGCGCGGACTACCATCACTCCATGACCCGTGTACTGCTCGCCGAGGACGACGCGTCCATCTCGGAGCCGCTGGCCCGCGCCCTGCGTCGGGAGGGTTACGAGGTCGAGGTCCGCGAGGACGGTCCGACCGCATTCGAAGCCGGCCTCCAGGGCGGGATCGACCTGGTCGTGCTCGACCTGGGACTGCCCGGGATGGACGGCCTCGAAGTCGCCCGCAGGCTCCGCGCCGAGGGCCACACCGTGCCGATCCTGGTGTTGACCGCCCGGGCCGACGAGGTGGACACCGTCGTCGGTCTGGACGCCGGCGCCGACGACTACGTGACCAAGCCCTTCCGCCTGGCCGAACTGCTCGCCCGCGTCCGCGCCCTGCTGCGCCGCGGCGCCGCCGAGCCCGCGCCGCAGCCCGCAACCCACGGCGTCCGGATCGACGTCGAGTCGCACCGGGCGTGGATGGGGGACGAGGAACTCCAGCTCACCGCCAAGGAGTTCGACCTGCTGCGGGTCCTGGTCCGGGACGCCGGCCGGGTCGTCACCCGGGACCAGCTGATGCGCGAGGTCTGGGACACCACCTGGTGGTCGTCGACCAAGACCCTCGACATGCACATCTCCTGGCTCCGCAAGAAGCTCGGCGACGACGCCGCCAACCCCCGCTACATCGCGACCGTACGGGGCGTCGGCTTCCGCTTCGAGAAGAGCTGACGTCGACAGGAACGGGCGCCGGGCACGACCGGCGCCGACCGGAACCGACCCGCAGAAGCACTCATGCGCCGCAGACTGATCAACTCCACGCTCGCCGTGGTGCTCGTGGTGATCGCCGTCTTCGGCGTCTCCCTCGTCATCGTCGAGAGCCGCACCATCAGCAACAGCGCCCAGGAGAGCGTCGACTCCGAGGCGCTGCGGCTGATCAGCGTCGTCGAGAGCCGCCTGCTCGGGGCCGAGCGCATCAACCCCGATCTGCTGGCCCAGCAGATCACCGGCAAGCGCTACGCACTGGTCAAGATCCCCGGCCGGGCCCCGATCGAGGTCGGCAGCCGCCCCACCGGCAGTGTGATCAGCAGCACCGCCGAGGGGGCGCGCGGCGAGCAGGTCACCGTCGAGGAGTCCAGCTCCGCCGTCACCCGCGAGGTCGGCCGCACCCTGGTGATCATTGCGGCGGTGGCGCTGCTGGCCATCGTGTCGGCGGTGCTCCTCGCCGTGCGCCAGGCCAACCGGCTGGCCTCGCCGCTGACCGACCTCGCCGAGACCGCCGAGCGCCTGGGCTCCGGCGATCCGCGCCCGCGCCACAAGCGGTACGGGGTGCCGGAGCTGGACCGGGTCGCGGACGTCCTGGACGCCTCCGCCGAACGGATCGCCCGGATGCTGACGGCGGAACGCCGGCTGGCGGCGGACGCCTCGCACCAGCTCCGCACGCCGCTGACCGCGCTCTCCATGCGGATCGAGGAGATCTCCGTCACCGACGACCCGGAGACGGTGAAGGAGGAGGCGAACATCGCCCTCACCCAGGTCGAGCGGCTCACCGACGTGGTGGAGCGGCTGCTGACCAACGCCCGCGACCCGCGCACCGGTTCCGCCGTCGTCTTCGACCTCGACGAGGTCGTCAAGCAGCAGATCGAGGAGTGGCGCCCGGCCTACCGGGGCGAGGGCCGCGCCATCGTCCGGTCCGGGAAGCAGGGGCTGCGGGCCGTCGGCACCCCCGGCGCGGTCGCCCAGGTGCTGGCCACGCTGATCGAGAACTCGCTGATGCACGGCGGCGGCACGGTCGCGCTGCGCACCCGGGTCACCGGCAACCAGGTGGTCATCGAGGTCACGGACGAGGGCCCGGGCGTGCCCCCCGACCTGGGCTCCCGGATCTTCGAACGGACCATCAGCGGCCGCAACTCCACCGGCATCGGCCTGGCGGTCGCCCGGGACCTCGCGGAGGCGGACGGCGGGCGGCTGGAACTGCTCCAGCAGCAGCCGCCGGTCTTCGCGCTGTTCCTCAGCCGGGTGGCCCTCGACCGGCAGGAGCCGGAACGCCCGGTGCGCTGAGAAGGCCGGGCACACGGCCGACGGCATGCGACCCGTGCCCGGCGGCGCACGGCATGGCCCGACGCGCGCCGCGTGGCCCGGCGCGTACGGCGCGGGCGTGTCCCGGGCGCGCGTCAGCGGCGTACCGGGTCCGCCTCGGCGCGCGGCGCCCGCTCGACGGGCGCCCGCTCCGCGCGCCCCTGTCCGAGGAACCCGTCTTCCAGATCGTCCAGGCGCTCCTCCGCGCCCTGCGCCGGGACCCGCGCCGGCTCCGGGGCGGGCAGCGCCTTGAACACCCACGTCCGGTAGGACCAGAAACGGAACAGCGTCGCGATCCCGATGCCGAGGATCTTGAAGACGTTGCTCTGGACCGGGGTGTTCCAGCCGAAGCCGTACGTCGCCACGTACAGCACACCCGTCTCGATGACGGCGCCGACCGCGCTGAACAGCAGGAACAGCGTCAGCTCGCGGGTCCGGCCGGACTTGTCGCGGTCCCGGTACGTCCAGTGGCGGAAGCCGACGTAGTTGAACAGGATGGCGACGACTGTGGCCAGCAGACCGGCCCGCACCACCTGGAGGTCCGTGGTGCGCCACAGCAGGTTGGACACCGCGATGTTGACCACCAGGCCGAGCGCGCCGACCGTGCCGAACTTGGCGATCTCCCGGGCCAGCCGATCCAGCCGGGCTCGCAGTGCGCCCCGTTCGCTCATGGTGATCGCTCAGCCCGTCTGTCGGTTACGTCAACCCGGTCATGCTAGCGACCCGTCCTCCCGGGCGCCCGGGGACGCCCGGACAGCTCCGGGCACGGGCGACGTCGGGGTCCCGTCGGGGCGCCGGATACCCTGGACGGGTGACGTTCCCGGTAGTCGGCATGGTCGGTGGCGGTCAGCTCGCCCGTATGACCCACGAGGCGGGCATCCCCCTCGGCATCAGGTTCAAGCTCCTCAGTGACACTCCCCAGGACTCGGCGGCCCAGGTGGTGAACGAAGTCGTCGTCGGCGACTATCGCGACCTGGACACGCTGCGTGACTTCGCGCGCGGCTGCGACGTGATCACCTTCGATCACGAACACGTGCCGACCGAACACCTGCGGGCCCTGGAGGCGGAAGGCATCCCGGTGCGCCCGGGCCCGGACGCGCTGGTCCACGCCCAGGACAAGGGCGTGATGCGGGCGAAGCTGGACGCGATCGGCGTCCCCTGCCCCCGCCACCGCATCGTGACGGACCCGGCGGACGTCGCGGCGTTCGCGGCCGAGCTCGGGAGCGGCGGGCACGAAGGGCCCTCCGGCGAGGGCGCCGACGGGCGGGAGACGGGCGGCTTCCCCGTCGTCCTGAAGACCGTGCGCGGCGGCTACGACGGCAAGGGCGTCTGGGTGGTCCGCTCCGAGGCCGAGGCGGCCGAGCCCTTCCGGGCCGGCGTCCCGGTCCTGGCCGAGGAGAAGGTCGACTTCGTACGGGAGCTGGCGGCCAACATCGTCCGCTCGCCGCACGGCCAGGCCGTCGCCTACCCGGTCGTCGAGTCGATCCAGGTCGACGGCGTCTGCGACACGGTCATCGCCCCCGCGCCCGAGCTGGACGAGCGGGCGGCCGTCGAGGCCCAGCGGCTCGCGCTCCGGATCGCCGCCGAACTCGGCGTCGTCGGCCACCTGGCCGTCGAGCTCTTCGAGACCCGGGACGGCCGCATCCTCGTCAACGAGCTGGCCATGCGCCCGCACAACTCCGGGCACTGGACCCAGGACGGCGCGATCACCTCGCAGTTCGCCAACCACGTGCGGGCCGTCCTCGACCTGCCGCTGGGCGACCCGCGCCCCCGCGCCCCCTGGACCGTGATGTGCAACGTCCTCGGCGGCGACTACCCGGACATGTACCAGGGGTACCTGCACTGCATGGCCCGCGACCCGCAGCTCAAGATCCACATGTACGGCAAGGACGTGAAGCCCGGCCGCAAGGTCGGACACGTCAACACCTACGGCGACGACCTGGCGGACGTGCGCGAGCGCGCCCGGCACGCGGCCGACTACCTACGAGGAACGATCACCGAATGACCTCTTCCGCCACCGCCGCGCCGGTCGTCGGCATCGTCATGGGCTCGGACTCCGACTGGCCCGTCATGGAGGCCGCCGCCAAGGCCCTCGGCGAGTTCGAGATCCCCTACGAGGTCGACGTCGTCTCCGCCCACCGCATGCCGCACGAGATGATCGCGTACGGCGAGCAGGCCGCCGACCGGGGCCTCAAGGCGATCATCGCGGGCGCGGGCGGCGCCGCCCATCTGCCCGGCATGCTCGCCTCCGTCACCCCGCTGCCGGTGATCGGCGTGCCCGTCCCGCTGAAGTACCTGGACGGCATGGACAGCCTGCTCTCCATCGTGCAGATGCCCGCCGGGGTCCCGGTCGCGACCGTCTCGGTCGGCGGCGCCCGCAACGCGGGCCTGCTGGCCGCGCGCATCCTCGCCGCCCACGACACCGAGCTGCTGGCCCGGATGCGCGAGTTCCAGCAGGAGCTGAACGACCAGGCGACGGAGAAGGGCAGGCGGCTGCGCGCCAGGGCCGGGGGCGCCGAGTCCTTCGGCTTCGGCAAGTAGGCGCCGTGGAGCGGCGGCAGGACGTGGACGCACGACGGAGCGCGAAGGAGCGGGGGACCGTGGAGCGGCAGGGCGCGGACGAACGGCACACCGGCGAGGAACGGCTGGCACGGGCGAGGGAGCTCCTCGCCGAGCACCCCGTCGTCGACGGCCACAACGACCTGCCGTGGGCGCTGCGCGAGCAGGTCCGCTACGACCTGGACGCCCGGGACATCGCCGGCGACCAGTCCGCCCATCTGCACACCGACATCCCCCGGCTGCGCGCCGGGGGCGTCGGCGCCCAGTTCTGGTCGGTCTACGTACGGTCCGACATGGCGGGCGACGCGGCCGTCAGCGCCACCCTGGAACAGATCGACGCCGTCACCGAGCTGCTGGCCCGCCACCCCGGCGACCTGCGGCGCGCCCTGACCGCCGACGACATGGAGACGGCCCGGACCGAGGGCCGCATCGCCTCCCTGATGGGCGCCGAGGGCGGCCACTCCATCAACGCCTCGCTGGGCGCCCTGCGCGCCCTGCACGCTCTCGGCGTCCGGTACATGACGCTCACCCACAACGACAACATCGCGTGGGCGGACTCGGCCACCGACGCACCGGGCGTAGGCGGTCTCTCGCCCTTCGGCCACGAGGTCGTGCGGGAGATGAACCGCACCGGCATGCTCGTCGACCTCTCGCACGTGGCGGCCACCACGATGCGCGACGCGCTCGACACCACCGCGGCACCGGTGATGTTCTCGCACTCCTCCGCGCGCGCCGTCTGCGACCACCCGCGCAACGTCCCCGACGACGTGCTCGAACGGCTCCCCGCCAACGGCGGCATCGCCATGGCCACCTTCGTGCCGAAGTTCGTCCTGCCGGAGGCCGTCGCCTGGACCGAGGCCGCCGACGAGAACCTGCGCTCCCACGGTCTGCACCACCTCGACACCAGCGCGCGGGCCATGGAGCTGCACGCCGCGTTCGAGGCGGCGCGCCCGCGCCCGGTGGCCACGGTGGCGACCATCGCGGACCACCTCGACCACATGCGCGAGGTCGCCGGGATCGACCACATCGGCATCGGCGGCGACTTCGACGGCACCGCCTTCCTGCCGGACGGCCTCCAGGACGTCTCCGGCTACCCCAACCTGATCGCGGAACTGCTCGGCCGCGGTTGGTCCGCCGCCGACCTCGCCAAGCTCACCTGGCACAACGCGGTACGGGTGCTGCGCGACGCCGAGGCCGTCGCCCGTGACCTGAGCGCCCGCCGGGGCCCGTCGCACGCCACCATCGAGCAGCTGGACGCGCCGGCCCAGGCCGGCTGAGCGGAACCGGGACCGCCGAGTGCGGGGCGCCCCCCTGGCGGGGCGCCCCGCACTTCGTCGTTCCGGGCTCGCGTCGTTCCGGGCGGGGCCGTCGGCCCCGCCCCTCGCGCGGGCGGTGCGTCGTGCGGGCGGTCAGCCCCTGCACAGACAGAACGGGTGCCCCGCGGGATCCGCGTAGACGCGGAAGCTCCGGTCCCGGTCCTCCGCCTCCAGCACGGTCGCACCCAGTGCGAGCGCCTCCCGTTCCGCCGCGTCCAGATCCGGCACGGTCAGGTCCAGGTGGAACTGCTGCGCGCCGTCCTCACCCGGCCATCGCGGCGGCACGTGGCCCGGTGCCGCCTGGAAAGCGAGCAGGGCGCCCCCGGTCCCGGTCAGCTCCACCCAGCCGTCGCCGTCGTCCTCGACCGCTCCGCCGAGCAGCCCGGCGTAGAAACCGGCGAGCGCGACGGGGTCGGGGCAGTCCAGGACGACGGTCCCCAGTGTGGCGACAGCCATGACATTTCCTCCTCGAAGACGGGTTCGTTACCGCCACCGGCTTTCAACCGGTAACGGTTACTGCATGCTGCCGCAACGGAGGTAACGTCGCAACCATGAACGCGAAGAACACCGCGCCGTGAACGCGGAGAACGCGGTCCCATGAGCGCGGAGAACGCCGCGCCGGGCGGGCTCGCGCTGATCGAGGCCCTGGTCAACACGCTGGATGTCGAGACCGGTGCGGACACGCTCGACACGGCCGACGGACGCGCCGCGTTCGGCCTCACGGAGCCGGACGTCCCGGACGCCCGCGCCCTGCGCGAGGCGCTCCGCGCCGCCTGCCTCGCCCACGCGGGCCATCGTCCGGCCGAGGACGCGGGGGTCCTCGAACTCGACCGGCTCCTCGCCGCCGCGCCCCTGCGCGTGACCGTGGACGCGGCGGGCGCGGCGGCGCTGCGGCCCGTCGAGGAACCGGCCGGGCTGACCGCCCGGGTCGCGCGGGCCGTCGCGGAGGCAGCGGGCGACGGCACCTGGAGCCGGCTCAAGGCGTGCGAGGCGGAGGACTGCCGGTGGGCGTACTACGACCGCAGCCCGGCGGCCCGGCGGCGCTGGTGCTCCATGTCGGTGTGCGGCGCCCGCGCCAAGATGCGCGCCTACCGCGCCAGACAGGGCTGACCGCGCCAGACAGGGCCGACCGCCGGCCGGAGCGGGCCGGGGGGAGGGGCGCACGGCGGAGAAGCCGTGGCCACACGGGGAAGCGGGCGGACGGAAGGGGAGCGGACGGACGGACGGGACAGGAGCCGCCGTGCGGCCCGGCGATCAGGCCGTACGGGAACGGGCCGCAGCCGCACGGCCGAGGACCCGTACGGCCGAGGACCCGTACGGCCGAGGACCCGTACGGCCCCGGCGACCGGAGCGCACGGGTCCTCGCGTGCGGCCGGTCAGGCCGTCGGGCGGCCCATCGCCCGGTACGTCCAGCCGGCGGCCCGCCACAGCTCGCCGTCGAGCGCGTTGCGGCCGTCCAGCAGTATCCGGCGGGAGACGGCCTCGCCCAGCGCCGCCGGGTCCAGCTCGCGGAACTCGCGCCACTCCGTCAGGTGCAGCACCACGTCCGCGCCGCGCACGGCCTCCAGCGCCGATTCCGCGTAACCGAGGGTGGGGAAGAGCCGCCGCGCGTTCTCCATCCCCTTCGGGTCGAAGACCGTGACCTGGCCGCCCTGGAGGTGGATCTGCCCGGCCACGTTCAGCGCCGGCGAGTCCCGTACGTCGTCCGAGTCCGGCTTGAACGTGGCGCCCAGCACCGCCACCCGCCGGCCGAGGAACGAGTCGCCGCCCACGGCCTCCCGGGCCAGCTCCACCATGTGGCCGCGACGCCGCATGTTGATCGAGTCGACCTCGCGCAGGAACGTCAGCGCCTGGTCCGCGCCCAGCTCACCGGCGCGCGCCATGAAGGCGCGGATGTCCTTGGGCAGGCAGCCGCCGCCGAAACCGATCCCGGCCCGCAGGAACTTCGACCCGATCCGCTCGTCGTACCCGATCGCCTCCGCCAGCTTCTTCACATCGCCGCCGGCGGCCTCGCAGACCTCCGCCATGGCGTTGATGAACGAGATCTTCGTGGCCAGGAAGGAGTTGGCCGCGGTCTTCACCAGCTCGGCGGTCGGGAAGTCCGTCACCACGAACGGAGACCCCTCCGCGAGCGGCACCGCGTACACCTCGCGCAGCAGCTTCTCGGCCCGCTCGCTCGCCACGCCGACCACGATCCGGTCCGGGTGCAGGGTGTCCTGCACGGCGAAGCCCTCCCGCAGGAACTCCGGGTTCCAGGCCAGCTCGGCGCCCGCGCCCGCCGGGGCCAGCTCCGTGAGCCGGGCCGCGAGCCGGGCCGCCGAACCCACCGGCACGGTCGACTTCCCGACGACCAGGGCGGGCCGGGTCAGATGCGGGGCCAGCGACTCGAAGGCGCTGTCGACGAAGCTCATGTCGCAGGCGTACTCGCCGTGCTTCTGAGGAGTGTTCACGCACACGAAGTGCACATCGCCGAACTCCGCCACCTCCTGCCAGGAGGTGGTGAACCTCAGCCGCTCCGTCGACCCCTCGATCCCGGCCACATGCCGGCGGAGCAGCTCCTCCAGGCCCGGCTCGTACATCGGAACCCGGCCGGCGCCCAGCATCTCGATCTTCTCGGGCACGACGTCGAGGCCGAGCACCTCGAAGCCCAGCTCCGCCATGGCCGCGGCGTGGGTGGCGCCGAGGTATCCGGTGCCGATCACAGTGATCCTGAGGGCCATGCGGTGCTCCTGGAAGATGCGGACAGAAGTGCGGTGGGACATGCGGTGAACGAGCATATCCCCGCCCCCGCGAGCCCCGTTTCCGGCCGCCCGGACGGCCCCCGGAACCCCTGTCGTCAAGCTCACGCGCGCATTGCATGGGCCAATTCGGCGCGCGCGCTCTAAAATTGGGTTACTTAACGGTAGTTAGCTTCTTGGGGAGTGAGCGTCTTGGCGGGTTCGACCGATTTCGACCTGTACCGTCCGGCCGAGGAGCACGAGATGCTCCGCGAGACGGTGCGTGCGCTCGCCGAGGCGAAGATCGCCCCGCACGCGGCGGCGGTCGACGAGGAGGCGCGCTTCCCGCAGGAGGCGCTGGACGCCCTGACCGGGGCCGATCTGCACGCCGTGCACGTACCGGAGGAGTACGGCGGCGCGGGCGCCGACGCCCTGGCGACGGTCATCGTGATCGAGGAGGTGGCCCGGGTCTGCGCCTCCTCCTCCCTCATCCCGGCGGTGAACAAGCTGGGCTCGCTCCCGGTGTTCCTCTCCGGCTCCGAGGACCTGAAGAAGAAGTACCTGGGCCCGCTCGCCAAGGGCGACGGCATGTTCTCGTACTGCCTCTCCGAGCCCGACGCGGGCTCCGACGCGGCCGGCATGAAGACCCGCGCCGTGCGCGACGGCGACTCCTGGGTGCTCAACGGGGTGAAGCGCTGGATCACCAACGCGGGCGTCTCCGATTACTACACGGTCATGGCCGTCACCGACCCCGCCAAGCGCTCCAGGGGCATCTCCGCCTTCGTCGTCGAGAAGTCGGACGAAGGCGTCTCCTTCGGCGCCCCGGAGAAGAAGCTCGGCATCAAGGGCTCCCCGACCCGCGAGGTCTACTTCGACAACGTCCGCATCCCCGCCGACCGCATCATCGGCGAGGAGGGCACCGGCTTCGCCACCGCGATGAAGACCCTGGACCACACCCGCATCACCATCGCGGCCCAGGCCCTCGGCATCGCCCAGGGCGCGCTCGACTACGCCAAGGGCTATGTGCGGGAGCGCAAGCAGTTCGGCAAGCCGATCGCCGACTTCCAGGGCATCCAGTTCATGCTCGCCGACATGGCGATGAAGATCTCCGCCGCCCGCGCCCTCACCTACCAGGCGGCCGCCGCCTCCGAGCGCGGCGACAGCGACCTCACGTACCAGGGCGCCGCCGCCAAGTGCTTCGCCTCCGACGTCGCCATGGAGGTCACCACCGACGCCGTCCAGCTCCTCGGCGGCTACGGCTACACGCGCGACTACCCGGTGGAGCGCATGATGCGCGACGCGAAGATCACGCAGATCTATGAAGGCACCAACCAGGTGCAGCGGATCGTCATGGCGAGGAACCTTCCGTAGCGGGCCCGCGCCGGCCGCAGGCGGCCCGGAGGTCCCGGAGTGGCCGCCGGGGGCCCCGCCCCTGACCTCCTCGCGCGCCGCTCCGGCCGCGCCGACAGGCCCCGTCCGTCCGGACGGGGCCTGTCGGCGTCGTGCCGGGCCGGCTCGCCCGTCGGCCGGTGAAACCGTCGGCGTCCGGGCGGGCGGATTCCGTTGTTTCCCTCATCTTCCGGCAACGAACTCGGCACACTGAGTGCATGGTTGATCACTATCAGGAGCATCCGGAGCACCTCGTCATCAACGTGGAGCACCGCGACGATCCGGTGTCCCTGGTCACGGAGGCCGACGCGTTCGCCGCGTCCCGGACGTACGGGAAGATCGTGGTCCGCGGGCCGCTCTTCGGCGTCGCCGAGCAGCGCCGCGGCGAGCGGCCGCGGTGGCGGCTGCTGACCGACATGGACACCGGCTATCCGCAGGATGCCCGCGACGAGCTGAACTCCCACCTCTGGTTCAAGGCCAAGGACGAGACGGACGACCCGCGCGAGCGGCGGCTGCTGCTGGACGCGGTGGCCCGGCTGGAGACCGAGCCGGTGAACGAGCTGACCGTCGGCGACACCCGCTACCGCGTCGTGCGCGCCGACGAGTTCGCCCGGATCGGCGAGGGCCGGCTGGAGCCGCCCAGACCCACGGACGTCGACTGCGAGGGCTGGGACATCAAGACGCGCGCCCCCTCCACCACCAAGGGCTTCGTCATCGACCACGCGGCGGCGGTCGGGCTGACGGAGGGGCTGGACCGGATGGGCCTGCTGCCGTACCAGTACACCTCCGACCGCTTCCCGCCCGACGTGCTGGCGGATTCCGAGCGGGCCACCCGGACCCACCCGGGGCTGGTGCTGCTGCCGGTCGCCTTCCGGGTGATGGAGCGCAAGAAGGATTCCTGGTCGATGGCCTCGGAGCAGCACCCCACCCCGCAGGACGCCCGGCGGTCCCTCGCGCACTACTTCAAGGAGGTCCGGCCGCGGATCGAGGAGTCCGACGAGCAGGAGAGCGCCGCGTACGCGCGGGCGGCGGAGGCGTTCATGCGGCAGCGGCGGCCCAACGAGCTGATCGTGCGCGGGCGCTGCTACCAGATCGTCCGGGTCGAGCGGATGATGCGGATCGGGCCCAACGGCCCGGAGGGGCCCCGGCGTTCGGACACCGATGTCCAGGAGCCCACGCAGATCCACCCGCTGATGGACGAGTGGGGCAACATCGACTACGCCGCCGGATAGGCCCGGCGGGCGCGACGACGGGCCCGGACGACGGAACGGCGGGGCGCCGGCGGCGAACCGCCGGCGCCCCGCCCGGGTCGCCCGCTCAGTTTCCGGAGACGGTGACCTTCTCGTCCTTGTTGAGCTGGTTCACCAGCTGCTCGACCTTGGCCTTGTCCCAGACCAGGTTGCCGCCGACGGAGCCGGAGATCGGCATGTTCATCGAGGTGCCGTCGCCGCCCGTGACGCCCTTCATGGCGAAGAACATCTGGCCCAGCGACCAGAGCGACATGTCCTTGTCCACGATCAGGGTGTCCAGGCCGGCGCTCATCGTCGGGTACAGCTTGAACGGGTTGAGGATCGTGGACGGCGTCGCCGTCTGGCTCGCCAGCGCCGCGAGGAACTTCTGCTGGTTCTTCGTCCGGGCCAGGTCCGACTCGGCGAACGCGTACCGGGTGCGGACGAAGGCCAGCGACTGCTCGCCGTTCAGCGTCTGCTTGCCCGCCTTGAAGTCGGCGCCGGACTTCTTGTCCTTGAACGCCTTCGGGATGTCCAGCTCCACGCCGCCGATCGCGTCCACGATGTTGGCGAAGCCGCCGAAGCCGATCTCGACGTAGTGATCGATGTGCAGCCCGGTGTTGAACTCGACCGTGCGGACGAGGAGTTCGGGGCCGTCCTCGGCGTACGCGGCGTTCAGCTTGGTGAACCGGCCGCGGGCCGGGTAGAGCTTGCCGGATTCGGAGCCCTTGTACGAGGGGATCTCCACGTTCGAGTCGCGGGGCAGGGAGATCAGCGTCGGCCCGTTCGAGCCGTCGTGCAGGATCATCATCGAGTCGGTCCGCTTGCCCTCGGCGGAGCCGGTGTGCAGCCGCTTCTTGTCGTCGTCGGACATGCCCTCGCGGCTGTCGGAGCCGACGATCAGGTAGTTGGTGCCGTCGCCCTCCTTCGGCCGCTCGATGACCTTGGACAGGTCCACCTCGCGCTTGAGCTTGGAGTCGGCCCAGAAGTACGTGCCGATGGAGACCACGAGGACCACGACCACCAGGGACAGCGTGCCCACCTTTATTCGGCGGGGCCAGTCGGGCGCCGGGCGTCCCGCGCCGCGCCCGCCGTCGCCCCGGCCGCCGCCGCCCGGGCCGCCGCCGTAGACCTGGCCCGTGTTGTAGCCGCTGTCGTAGCCCGCCCCGCCGCCGTCGGCGTACTGGCCGCCGGCGTACGGGGGCGGGGCCTGGCGCGGACGGGGCGGTGCGGGGCGCTGCTGCGGCGGCGCCGGGCGCCGCTGTATGTGTCCCATCACACGGGCGCCCTCGGGCTGGTCGCCTCTGCTTCCCTGCCCGTAGCGGTTGCCGCTGCGGTTGTCGTCGGTCCAGCCCTCGGGCCAATCGTTCATGCCGTCCAGTGTGCAGGCCGAACGCCCGCCTCTTACAGGGTGTACGGAAAATCGCATCGGGGCTGTTGCCAAGCTGATGCAATGCGGCCGGTCCGAAGGCCACGCATAAGGTGGGTGGTATGACAGATCAGTCCCCGCGCCCGGAGAGCGACATTCCGGGCAAGTCGACCGCCGCTTCGCGGACCACCCTCAGCCACATCATGACCGGCAGCGACACGAACCTGCTGGGTACGGTGCACGGCGGCGTGATCATGAAACTGGTCGACGACGCGGCGGGCGCCGTGGCAGGCCGGCACTCCGGCGGGCCCGCGGTCACGGCGTCGATGGACGAGATGGTCTTCCTGGAGCCGGTGCGGGTGGGTGACCTCGTTCACGTCCGCGCCCAGGTGAACTGGACCGGCCGCTCCTCGATGGAGGTCGGCGTCCGGGTCATGGCCGAGCGGTGGAACGAGTCGACCCCCGCCCAGCAGGTCGGCAGCGCGTACCTGGTGTTCACCGCCGTGGACGCGGACGGCAGACCGCGCCCCGTACCGCCGGTCATACCGGAGACCGAGCGGGACAGGCGGCGCTACCAGGAGGCGCAGATCCGGCGCACCCACCGGCTGGCCCGGCGCCGCGCGATCAGGGAACTGCGCGAGAAGCGCGCCGCGGAGGGCATCGAGGACTGAGCGCGCGCCGCGGGGAGCGTTCGGACGACGGCCGTGACGGGACCGGTCACGGGCGGGCTGACCCGTCACGAACAGGGGTCTCGGCACGAGCAGGCGGACCGGTCATGAACAGGGATCCCGTCACGAACGAACAGGCGGACCGGTCACGGACAGGCGACCTGGTCGCCCGTGACCGTGTCGAACTCGCCCCGCTTCGTCTCCTCGGCCCGCACCGGCCGCACCTTCTCGAAGTCCGCGCCCGCCGTCACCTTCAGCAGGGGGCCCTGCCCGGTCACCTCCCGCAGCTCCGCCCCGGGCAGCGCCTGGGCCAGCACCCGCGCGGACCGGTCCCAGCGCGGGTCGTAGCTGATCAGGGTGCGCGCGAGCTCGCCCCGATCCCCGTTCAGCGGGGTGCGGGTGGTGTCGAAGCCGGTGGCGCGCAGCGCCTCGTCGACGGTCCGGCCCAGCCCGTCCTTCGAGGTCCCGTTGTACACCTGGACGCGGATGCGCTCCGGGGCCACGGCGACCGGCACGGCCGTCGGCCCCGGTCGCGCGGTCCGGTGCGGGTCCAGCGGCCGGTCGTCGCGCAGCGCCTGGAAGAGCCGGTCCGCCTTCGGGGCGTCCCACTTCACCGTGGAGCCGATGCCCTTGACCGGGTAGGAGACGTTCTCCAGCGGCACGGACGCGAATTCGGACGAGGCGGGGGAGAAGCCGCGCATCGCGCGCCCGAGCTCCAGCATCTGCTCCGTGCCGAACCCCTTGTCGGCCCGGACCGACCGCAGCACCGTCGACGCCACGTCCCGGAACCGCACCGGGTTCAGCAGCACCCCGCTGCTGGTCGCCTGCTTGATGAGCGCGGCCAGGAACCTCTGCTGGCGCTGCATCCGCCCCAGGTCGGAGGCCCCGTCGACATGCCGGGAGCGCACGTACTGGAGCGCCTGCCCGCCGTTGAGATCATGGCGGCCCGCGGCGAGGTCGAGTCCGGTGTACGCGTCCTTCAGCGGCGCGGCCGTGCAGATCTCCACCCCGCCCAGGGTGTCCACGGTCTTCATGAAGCCGGTGAAGTCGACCTCCAGATAGTGGTCGATCTTGACGCCCGTGAGGTGCTCGACGGTCCGCACGGTAAGCCCGGGGCCGCCCTCGGCGTAGGCGGCGTTGAGTTTCATCGGGTGCGGGGCGTGCGTGCGGCCGGTGGTCAGGTCCCTGTGCTCGGGGACCTCGGCGTAGCTGTCGCGCGGCAGTGAGACGACGCTCGCGTGCTCCTTGTCCGCCGACAGATGGACCAGCATCACGGTGTCCGTGCAGTTGCACGGTGCGCCGCCCAGCCGGTACCTCTCCTTCTCGTCCGGGGTGATCCGGTCGCGGCCGTCGGTGCCGACCAGGAGCAGGTTCGTGCCGTTTCCGCCCCGTGGGCGGTTCTTCATGTCCTTGAACGGGTCGATCCGGTCGATGCCGGTCTCCAGGCCGGTCACCACCGCGTGACCGATCCCCCCGGCGCCGAGGACGAGGACCGAGAGACCGGTCACCAGCCGGGCGCCCCAGCGCGGCCGCGCGTTCCGCCTGCCGGAGCCGGAGCCGGAGCCGGAGCCGGAGCCGGAGCCGGGCCCGCGCCCACGGCGGGGCGGGGCGGGGCGGGGGCGCGGGGAACGGGGGGAGGGGTGCGGCGTGGGCACGGGGAACCTCCGCGGTGCGAGGGGACCGTTCGTACGGTAGGCCCATATGATCAACAGCCTGCGGTGCGACCCGGCGGCACGCTTCCGCATCCCCCGTTAGCGGTAACGTGGCGGCCGAATACCGTTGTCCGGCGGGGTGCGAACCCCTCGCGCCCCCGAGGACCCCCGCCCACCCGAGGACCACCATGTCTGCCGCGCAGCACCCCGCCGTCTCCGTGATCATGCCGGTGCTCAACGAGGAACGTCATCTCAGGAACTCCGTCCGGCACATCCTGGAGCAGGAGTACGCGGGCGAGATGGAGGTGGTGATCGCGCTGGGCCCCTCCACCGACCGCACGGACGAGATCGCCGCGGAGCTGGTGCGCGAGGACCCCCGGGTACGCACCGTCCCGAACCCGACCGGCCGCACCCCGGCCGCCCTCAACGCCGCGATCGAGGCGTCCAGCCACCCCGTGGTCGTACGGGTCGACGGACACGGCATGCTCTCGGCCGACTACATCGCGAGGGCCGTGCGCCTGCTGGAGGAGACGGGGGCGCAGAACGTCGGCGGCATCATGCACGCCGAGGGCGAGAACGCCTGGGAGGAGGCCGTGGCCGCGGCCATGACGTCGAGGATCGGCGTCGGCAACGCCGCCTTCCACACCGGGGGCCAGGCGGGCCCGGCGGAGACCGTGTACCTCGGCGTCTTCCGCCGCGAGGCGCTGGAGAAGGCGGGCGGCTACAACGTGGAGTTCATCCGCGCCCAGGACTGGGAGCTGAACTACCGCATCCGCGAGGCGGGCGGCCTGATCTGGTTCTCGCCCGAGCTGAAGGTGCAGTACCGGCCGCGGCCCTCCGTCCGGGCGCTGGCCAAGCAGTACAAGGACTACGGCCGCTGGCGGCACGTCGTCGCCCGCTACCACTCCGGCTCGATCAACCTGCGCTACCTGGCGCCGCCCACCGCCGTCTGCGCGATCGCCGCGGGCCTGGTGGCCGGGGCGGCCGTCACCCCGTGGGCCCTCGTGGTGCCCGCCGGATACGTCGCGGCGATCGTCGCCGGGTCCCTGCCCGCGGGCAAGGGCCTGTCCCTGAAGGCGCGGGCGCAGATCCCGGTGGCCCTGGCGACCATGCACATGTCGTGGGGGTACGGCTTCCTGACCAGCCCGCGCGCGCTGGCGAAGAAGGTCATCGCCAGCCGCCGCCCGGCCGTCACCGCGTAGCCCCCGGTACGGCCTGCGGCCCTCCGGTCCGCCGGAGGGCCCGCGACGCGGGACGCGCCCGGCCCGGCGTGGGACGGGCCGAGCCGGCCGCCGGGACGGGCCACGGAGCCGGCCGGTTCCCTCAGCCGGCGTCCGGCCGATTCCCTCAGCCGGAGCCCGGCCGGGTCTACCAGCCGAAGCCCGGCTGGATCTTCATGCAGGCGCCCTCGTCGTCGCCGTTCAGGGCGCGGGCGCTCTCCGGGGTCTTCTCCTTCTTGGCGGACGCGGCATACTCCCCGGCCTCGCGCCAGTCGGCCCCCACGGTCAGCGTGATGGCGGTGACGTCGGTCGACCTCTTCACCGAGGCCAGCGGGATGCCGAGGGCCTTGGCGACGGCCTGGGCGTTGCCCTCCATGTCCACGCTCGGGAAGAGTATTCCGGTCCGGGCGGCCGCCTCGCTGTACTGCGCGTCGACCGAGGTCTCGGCGAAGCCCTTGCCGACCAGCAGCTCCTTGACGTCCGAGGCGCGGCCCTTCACCGGGTACGCGACGTCGGTGCGGGTGCCGTTGCGGACGGTGACCGGTATCTCGGCGATGGGCGCGGTGGGCTTCTTGGCGGCCGGCGCCTTGCGCTTGGACGCCTTGCCGTCGAGCGGGATGTCGTCGCGGACCATCTGGAACAGCTGGTCGGCGTCGCCCGGCTTCGGCAGCACCCGTTCCTTGTTTATGCCGGTCCCGTAGACGTTCGGCATCGTCGTCATGGTGATGCGGTCGGTGGGGACCTTCTTGAACTCCTCCGCCAGGTCGTACAGCTGGTCGACCCTCTCGATGCCCTTGTCGACGGTCAGCGCGTCGGTGGCCGCCCGGGCGAGCTTGTCCAGCTTGAGCGGGTCGCTGAGCTTGGTGCCCTTGCGCAGCTCGCGGACCATCGAGTTCATGTACATGTGCTGGGCATGGGTACGGCCGAGGTCCGTGCCGTCCTCGAAGCCGTAACGGGTCCGCAGCCACTGGAGGGCCTGCTTCCCCTTGATCTTCGTGGTGCCCTTCGCCAGCTTCAGCCCGGAGCCCTTGCCTGCGCTCGTATGGGAGTAAACGTTTCCCTCGACGCAGACGGGGACGCCGCCGATCGCGTCGGCCAGCGAGACCACGCCGGAGAAGTCGATCATCATGAAGTGGTCGATGGTGATGCCGGTGAGCTCGTACCAGGCGGCCACGGTGCAGCCGGGACCGCCGCGCTCGAGCGTCTCGTTGGTCATCTTCAGTCCGGCGGAGGGAGGGTGGACGCGCCCCGTCTTGGAGTCGGTGCACTTCGGGATCTTCAGCAGCGTGTCGCGCGGCATGCTGATCACCGACATGTTGCTGCGGTCCGCGGAGACGTGGACCAGCATCTGCACGTCCGCGAGAGGCGGCGCGCCGAAGGTGTCCCTGCCCCCGCCGAGCTTCTGGTTCTCCTTGGAGTCCCGCGCGTCCGAGCCTATGAGCAGGACGTTCAGCGGGGTCTGACCGGCGGCGTTGGCCTTGTGAGCGGCCATCTTCTTGTCGCCGAGGGTCAGGTCCTCCTTCTTGAGGTTGCTGTTGAGGTTCTCGTAGTAGAGGTATCCGGCCCCCGCGCCGCCGAGTATGAACACCGCGAGCGCCGTGGCGCTCCAGCGCAGCACCCGGCGCTTGCGCTTGCCGCCGCGCCGCTTCGCCCTGCCGCCGCCCCGGCGACCGGCCGCCCTCGGCGCGGCGGCCTTCGGGGAACCGGACCCCGGGGCGCCGCTCTCCGGGGCGTCGGCCCTCGTCGCCCCGGCGCCCGAGTCCGGCCCCTTCGGCAGCCCGTCCTCGTAGAGGCTCTCGTCCCAGCCGAGTCGGCCGGCGTCGCCGACCTGCGGTCGCGTCCCCTCGCCAGGTGTGCTGCTCCGTCCCACCGGGACCCCCCTGCTGCTCAACGTCGTGGTGTGGCGCGGTGACCCGGTGTCACTTGGCGCATTCTGCCTTGGCGGCGTTCGCCTGCTGGATGCCGTCCGGCGCCTTTCTCGGCGCCGTGACGGGAATGCCCGCTCCCCGGAAGTCGCGGCCCAGCGTCAGCACCATCGCCTGGAGCCCTTCGGCGTCCGCGGTGCCCTGCTTGAGCGCGGCGGCGGGCAGGCCCATCATGTCGGCCAGGGCACGGGCCTGGTCGGCCTGGTTCGGCGCGAACTCCAGCGTCGTCTTCGCGAGCTTCGCCGGAGCGTTGGCCTTGTTGGTGGACTTGAGCACGCCGTGGTCGTTCTGGAGCCAGGCGACGGTCGCCTGCGCGGCTCCGGGGATGTCGCCGCCGTTGTAGACGTCGACCCGTACGTCGGCCGCGGCGGCCTTGGGGCCCTTGAGGAGCGCGTCCTGCTCGCTCTTGGCCTTCTTCTTCTGCGCGTTCACCTCGGTCAGGGAGACGTCGTCGCGGATCATGGCGAACAACGCGTCGGCCCTGGCCGAGTCCGGCACGACCGTGGCGCGGACCTTCTCGGCCGGGTTGTCCACCACCGGCACGGTCACGAAGGTGATGTTCTTGGTGTTGACCTTGCCGAGTTCCTGGGCCAGCGCCGTCAGCTTCGTCACCGAGCCGATGCCGGAGTCGACGGTGAGCGCCCTGGTCGCCGCGTCCGCCAGCTTGTACAGCTTGGTCGGGCTGGTCAGGGTGTCGTCCGACTGCATCTGACGGATCATCGAACCGATGAACTGCTGCTGGACCTTGATCCGGTCCAGGTCGCTCTCGTTGCCGAAGCTGTGCCGGGTCCGTACGAACGCCAGGGCGTCCTCGCCCTGGATGCGGTGCTCGCCCGCCGACAGGTCCAGGTGCGAGTCCTTGTCCTTGACCGGCTTGGCCAGACAGACCTGGACGCCGCCGACCGCGGTGGACAGCTCCTTGACCGCGTTGAAGTCGACCATCATGAAGTGGTCGACCTGGAGGCCGGTGATCTGCTTGACCGTCTCCATGGTGCAGCCCGGGTCGCGGTCCTCCTGGCCGAGGCTCTCGTTGAAGCGGACGTTCGACGTCCCCTGGATGGCCTTCTCCGAGCCGTCCGGCTGCTTGGTCCTGCACTCCGGGATGTCGACGATCATGTCGCGCGGGATGCTCAGCGCCGTCGCGTTGGTGCGGTCCTTGGAGACGTGGAAGAGGATGTTGGTGTCGGCGTGGCCCACGCTGCCCTTGTCGCCGTAGCCCTCGTTGCCCTTGCCGGTGCGCTTGTCGGTCCCGATGATCAGGATATTGACCGGGGCGTCGTTGTCGAAGACGTTCTTGTTGCCGGCCGAGCCCACGTCGATCGTGTTCAGGTTGCCGTTGAAGTGCTGGTACAGCGCGTACCCGCCGATCGACAGGCCGACCAGCACGAAGGCCATCGAGCCGCCCGTCCACAGCAGGACCTTCTTGCGGCGCGCCTTGTTGGAGGCCTTGGACGCCTTGCGGCCGCGCCGGCCCCCCGCCTCGGCGGCGGAGGCGGCGTCCCTGCCGCGCGGGCCGCCCGCGGAACGGCGGCCGCGCTGCCCCGGCACCTCGCGGCGCGGTTCGGAACCGTGCCCCTGCCCCTCGCCGGACGGCCCCCGGCGCGAGCCGCCCGCCTCGAGGCCGGCGCCGTCCTCGCCGTGCGAGGCCTCTCTGCTCCGGGGAACGCGCGGATCCGAGACCGGGGGAGCGGTGGCCGACGAATCCCCTCCGGAATGATTCAGTCGCAGTTCGTAATCACCGGTTTCCGGGTTGAGAACCCACTGGTCTGCGGGGTCGAATTCTTCCGCCCGCCCACGGCTTTGCGCATCCACGGTTGTTTGAGTCCTCCGTCGGTGCCACGCGGGGCGCCTGCCCCGGTCAGGCGCCCGATCTTTCGCTCCGGAAGTGCGCGGCCGGATGGCCGGGAGCACCGGATCGCGTCACACTATCGGCCCAGTTCGGCGTCGAGCGACGCGCGTGACAAATTCCACGGTCCTTACACCTGGTCATTCTGGTCATTACACGCCGATCACCGGCTTCTGCTTGAGAATTGCTTTACTGCCGGCATGGATCCGTCGCCGCGTTGTTGCCCGAATAGGTGGGGGTGGGGTTCGGTCCGGCGGCGCCCGGTGTATCGGCAGAGGCATTGTTTTTCCCGTTGTTCTTCCCGTCTTCACTCCCGAGCCGGTCCGCCGGCACCACCGCGACCGGGGTGTCCGCCCGCAGCCGGCCGAAGAGCCGGGCGGCGTCGGGCTGGACCAGTTCGTCCCGGTTGGGGTCGAGGGCGTACGGCTTCCGGGGCACGGTCAGGAACTGCACCCGGTCGGTCGGCACGTCGCGCAGCCCGCGCACCAGGTCGTACAGGTCCTCCAGGTTGTCCAGCCCCGGGTCCGTGGTCAGCGACTTGGTGGCCGCGTCCAGCACCGGGTACAGGCGCGCCGGGTTGAGCAGGACCCCGTTGCTCTGCACCTTGTTCACCAGCGCGCCCAGGAACTGCTGCTGGCGGTCCATCCGCTCGGTGTCGCTGCCGTCGCCGATGGACTTGCGGGCCCGTACGTACCCCAGCGCCTGCTCGCCGTCGAGCTTCTGGCGTCCGGCGGGCAGCTTCAGCCTGGCGTCGGGGTCGTCGACCGGTTTCCGGAGGCAGACCTCGACCCCGCCGACGGCGTCGACCATGTCCTTGAACCCGTGGAAGTCGACGACCATCTGGTGGTCGATCCGGATGCCGGTCAGCTTCTCGACCGTGCGGATCGTGCAGGCGGTGCCGCCGAACTGGTAGGCCCAGTTGAACTGGGCCAGCTGCTTCTTCGTGGCCGTGCCGTCCGGTCGGTGGCAGACCGGGATCTCCACCATCAGGTCGCGCGGCAGCGACATGGCGGTGACGCTCTCCCGGTTCGCGGCCAGGTGCAGCAGGATCGTGGTGTCCGAACGCTGGCTGCCGCCGTCGTCGCGACCGTACTCGCGGTTGTCCCCGGCCCGGCTGTCGGAGCCGATGAGCAGGATGTTCTCCGCGTCGTGCACCACCGTGCGGGGCCGCTCCCGCTCGTACGTCCGCAGCTCGGCGGCGGCCGAGGTGTCCGTCCTGATGTTGGCGTCGAGCTTCCGGTACAGCCAGCAGCCGACGCCGGCGGCGGTCAGCACGACGAGCGAGGCGCCGAGCGCGGTCCAGCGCAGCCAGTGCCGCCGGTGCCCGGCGGGCGCCGCCGCGGCCCCGGGGGCGTTCCCGGGACCGCGGCCGGAGGCGTCCCCGGCGCCCGACGCGCCCGGGGACGTGCCCGGGTCGTCGGAGTCACCCGGCGGGCCGGCGCTTTCGCTCACGTCTGGTCCATCCTTCACGTTCGGCGGCGCGCTGGGCCGCCGGTCGCAGAAGTAGACGGCTGAACCTCACGCTTGGTTGTGTCCCGGGTGGGCCGTACCGCCGATCATGTACCGGAGTTGACGAGCAGTCCTGGGGACTCGACCCGGTATGGGCCGGATGAGTGACTATCAGAGCTCTTGTCATACCACGGTGTTGGTGACCCGTTCGGTTTCGACGCGCTTCGCCAGCCCGCTCTCGTCCAAGCGCTCCAGGTGACGGCAGAGGACCACGGACCCGCCGGCGGCCAGCGGTGCGAACAGCCCCGCGCTCAGGCCCTCCCAGCTGTCGTACCCGCACCCGGTCAGCACCCGCGGCCCGGCGGCGGCCGGCCCGAGCCGGTCCGCGTCCTCGCGGGCCCGCGCCACCAGCTGCGCCCCCGTCAGTTCGACTCCGCCCACCGCCAGCGCGGGCGCGTCCGGGTCCACGGGGACGAACGGGGCGAACCGGTCGCCCTGGCCCGGCGCCTCGACCGCGTAGTCCGCGAAGCCCTCGGGCGGCTGCGGGAACCGGCCGCCCAGCGGGCGCAGTGCCAGCGCGATCCGCTCGCCGGTGCAGGCGCGGGCGGCGTCCAGGGTGTCCGGGCCGCTGACGACGAGATCGGCGTCGGCCGGGTCACCCTGGACGTCCGCGAGCACGCCGACCGAGGAGCAGGCGAGCAGCCACACCGCCGACTGCCAGTGCGCGGGCAGCAGCAGGGCGAGCCGGTCGCCGGGCTGGGCGGCGAGGTCGCCCTGGAGCAGATTGGCGGTCTTGGCCACCCAATTGGCGAAGGTGGCCACCGACAGTTCCACGCGCTCTCCGGTGGCGTCGTCGTAGAAAGTGATCAAGGGGCGGGCCGGGTCCGCGGCGAGCGCGGAACGCAGCAGGTCGGCGGGGGTGCGGTCGGTGGCGTTCATCCGCGCAAGCGTACGCGGCGACGGCGTGTCGGGGAGGTGGGCCGGAGGCGGCTTACACCGGTTCGGCAGACGGGCCGTCAGTTGTCCGGCGGGACACCGGTAGCCGGAGTTGTCAGATTATGCCCAGGATTATTCGCATGCGTGCCTTCCTTGCTTCCTCGATCGGCGTCGCCTGCGCGGCGGTGCTCGCGCTGCCGTCGGCCGGGCCGGCGGGTGCCGCGTCCGCGTCCGCGTCCTCCGCCCCCGCCGCCCGTACGCCTGCTCCCGCTCCTGCTTCCGGGGCCGCTTCTGTTTCCGGGGCCGCTTCTGTTTCCGGGGCTGCTCCTGCTTCCGGGGCCGCTCCGGCTTCCGCTCCTTCTTCCCGGGTCGCTCCTGCTTTCGGGGCCGCCACGGGCCCGACCGACGATCCGGCCAATGACTCGGCGGTGACGGCCGGGCCCGCCGGGCCCGCCGGGCCCGCCGGGCCTGCCGGGCCCGCCGGGCCTGCCGGGCCTGCCGGGCCTGCCGGGCCTGCCGGGCCTGCCGGGTCCGCCGGGTCCGCCGGGTCTGATGAGTCAGACGAGTCAGACGAGTCTGCCGGGTCCGCTGGATCTGCTGAGACGGCGGATTCCACTGGGCCCTCCGAGTCCTCCGGGGCGGACGGGGCCTCCGGAGCCGCCGATGCCGCCAAGTCCAATGCGTCGGCCGGGTCCGCCGGGGTGTCCGGTTCGACGCAGTCCCTGCCGATGGGGCCGCTGGCGGACCCCTCCGGCCCGGCCACCGGCGACCCGGCCAGGACCGCGGGCGGGGCCGAACAGGGGCTGACCGAACGCGCGGTCCGGCCGTTCTCCCTGGTCGGCGTCGTATGGAACGACCCGGACGCCGAACTCCACGGGACCGTGCAGGTCCGTACCCGCGCCCTCGGCACCGGCCGCTGGTCCGACTGGCAGGACCTGGAGACGCACAACGCCGAGCACGCCGCCGACCCCGGGACCACCGAGCGCGAGTCGGCCGGTGTCCATGGCTCGACCGCCCCGCTCTGGGTCGGCGGCTCGGACGGCGTCGCGGTACGGGTACGCCCCGGGGCCACCGACCCGCACGACCGGACGGCCCCCGCCGCACCGCTTCCCACCGGCCTGCGCCTTGAACTCGTCGACCCGGGCAAGGCCCCCGGAGAGGCCGCCCCGGCGCCCCTGCAGACTCCGCAGACCCCGCGGGTCCCGGAGCCCCCGCAGACCCCGCAGGCCCCGCAGCCCCCGCGGGTCCCGGATCTCGCCGACGCCGTGGGGGCCGCGGGCTCCCCGAGCGGTGTCATGAACGCCGTCGGAGCCGTCGGGGCCATGGCGGACGCCCTCGTCGGCCGGGGTCCGTGGGACGTGTCCGGGGTGCTCCCCGCCCTCGGTAAGGCGGAGACCGAGGCGCGCAGCGAGGCGGAGAGCGGACGCGCGCCCGGCGCCCAGCCGTACATCGGCCCCCGGCCGCGCATCATCACCCGCAAGGGCTGGGGGGCCGACGAGAGCCTCAGGGAGCGCGCCTTCGTCTACACCAAGACCGTCAAGGCCGCCTTCATCCACCACAGCGCCACCGGCAACAACTACACCTGCGCCGAAGCGCCCGCGGTGCTCCGCAGCATCTACCGCTATCACGTCAAGAGCAGCGGCTGGCGCGACTTCGGCTACAACTTCGCCGTCGACAAGTGCGGCAACATCTACGAAGGGCGGGCGGGAGGCGTGACGAAACCTGTTCTGGGAGCGCACACGCTCGGCTTCAACACCGACAGCATGGGCATCGCGGTGCTCGGCACCTTCAGCGACACCAACCCCTCCGCCGCCGCGGTGGACGCCGTCGCCAGGCTCACCGCGTGGAAGCTCGGCCTGTTCGGCGCCGACCCGCGCGGGCGGACCACGCTCGTCTCGGGCGGTGGGAACAAGTTCAAGAAGGGGTCCAAGGTCAGACTCAACGTCATCTCGGGCCATCGGGACGGCTTCGCAACCGAATGCCCCGGAGCGCGTCTTTACCAGAAGCTCGGCTCGGCCCGCACCAGCTCCGCCCGACTGCAGGGGCGCTGAGGGAAGCCGCTCGGACCGGCGGCGGCGCGTCGCGTACCGCCGCCGGTCGCACCGGACCGCCGCGAACCGGCCGGGCCCGGCACGACCGGCGGGACCGGTCGCGGCCGGCGCCGGACACACCGAAGCGGATGCGGCCGAACCGGTCTGCATACACTGGCCAGCCGAACGAGGCCGGGCCCCACCAGGAAGCAGAGTCAGCGCTGTGACACAGGCAAGAGAAGCGATCCTCCTGGTGGGCGGCAGGGGCACCCGGCTGCGCCCGCTCACCGTGCACACGCCCAAGCCCATGGTCCCGGCGGCAGGCGTCCCCTTCCTGACGCACCAGCTGGCGCGCGCCCGCGCCGCCGGCGTCGAGCACATCGTGCTCGCGACCTCGTACCTTGCGGAGGTCTTCGAACCGTACTTCGGGGACGGCTCGAAGCTCGGTCTGCACATCGAGTACGTCACCGAGCGCGAACCGCTGGGAACCGGCGGGGCGATACGCAACGTCGCGTCCCGGCTCACCGCCGGGGCCGACGACCCCGTGCTCGTCTTCAACGGCGACATCCTGACCGGGCTCGACATCCGGGCCCTGGTCACCACGCACACCGCCTCCGGGGCGGACGTCTCCCTCCACCTCAGCCGCGTCGAGGACCCGCGCGCCTTCGGCCTCGTGCCGACGGACGACACCGGCCGGGTCACCGCGTTCCTGGAGAAGCCCGAGACGCCCGAACAGATCGTCACCGACCAGATCAACGCCGGGGCGTACATCTTCCGCCGCTCGGTCATCGACACCATCCCGGCCGGCCGCCCGGTCTCCGTGGAACGCGAGACCTTCCCCGGACTGCTCGCCTCCGGCGCCCATCTCCAGGGCATGGTCGACTCCACCTACTGGCTGGACCTCGGCACCCCGCGGGCCTTCGTACGCGGCTCCGCCGACCTGGTCCTCGGCCGCGCCCCGTCGCCGGCCGTCCCCGGGCGGTGCGGCGAGCAGCTCGTCCTGGCCGGCGCCACCGTCGCCGCCGACGCCAAACTCACCGGCGGCACGGTCGTCGGCGAGGGTGCGCTGATCGGCGCGGGGGCCCGGATAGAGGGGTCCGCGGTGCTGGCCGGCGCGGTGGTCGAACCCGGGGCCGTGATCACGGACTCGCTGGTCGGGGCCAGGGCCAGGATCGGCAGCCGTACGGTGGTCGAGGACGCGGTCATCGGGGACGGGGCGCGGGTCGGCGCCGACAACGAACTGCTGGGCGGCGTGCGGATCTGGTGCGGGGCGGTCCTGCCGGACGCGGCGGTGCGCTTCTCGTCCGACGAATGACCACGCGCCCGGGGCCCGCGGCCGCGACGCCGGGATCCCGGGACGGGCGGGCGCCGGGTCCCCGGGGCGGGGCGCCAGGGTCTTTGGGCGGGGCCGCTGTCCTTCCGGGCCGCTTTTCGTGCTTATCCTCGTCAGGCACCCCCGACGACGAGGACCTCACCCGTGGCAGGACGCTTCGCCCCCCACCGCGCCGAACCGGCGCGGGCGGCCGTCCCGCGCCCGGCGGGAATGACGGGCCCGGCGGTTCCGGTGCGAACGACGGCCCCGGCGGGAACGACGGGAACGGCGGCCTCGACATCCGCGGCGAAGAGCGCGCTGACCCGCGACTGGACCCCGCCCGGCCCGCTCGACCCGCGCCTGGTCCTCGGCCCGCTGCGCCGGGGCCCCGCCGACCCCACCTTCCGGTTCACCCCGGACGGCGCGGCCTGGCGGACCAGCCGCACCCCCGAGGGCCCCGGCACCCTTCGCATCGCGGCCCGGGGCGGCCGGATCGAGGCGGTGGCCTGGGGAACCGGCGCGTCCTGGCTGCTGGACCGCCTCCCGTCCCTGCTCGGCGCCGAGGACGACCCGGACGCCTTCCGTCCCCGCCACCGGCTGCTCGCGATCACCCGGCACCGGCGTCCCGGGCTGCGCCTGGTGCGTACCGGCCTGGTCATGGAGTCGCTGATTCCGTCGGTGCTGGAACAGAAGGTCACCACGGACGAGGCGTACCGGGCCTGGCGCCGACTGGTCCGCGCGCACGGCACCCCGGCGCCCGGCCCGGCGGACGACGCCGCGTTCGCCGCCCTCGGCCTGTACGTCATGCCGGACGCCCGCACCTGGTCGCTGATCCCGTCCTGGGAATGGCACCGCGCGGGCGTCGACGCGAAGCGCTCGGCCACCGTCCTGCGCGCGGTGCGGGTGGCCCGCCGCCTGGAGGAGGCGGCCGGCATGGACCTTCCGCAGGCCATGGCCCGGCTGCGACTCGTGCCGGGCATCGGGCCCTGGACCGCCGCCGAGACCCTCCAGCGATCGAACGGCGCGGCGGACGCGGTCACGGTCGGCGACTTCCACCTCCCGGCCATCGTCGGCCACGCCCTGGCGGACAACCGGCACGCCGACGACGAGGAGATGCTGGCCCTCCTCGCCCCCTACGAGGGCCAGCGCCACCGGGCCACCCGGCTCATCCTGCTCTCCGGCCGCGTCCCGCCCCGCCGGGCCCCGCGCATGACCCCGGGCGACATCGCCCGCCTGTGACCCCGCGCCGCTCCGGCGCACGCGGGGGCGCGACCCGGCACAGGCCCCGGAGCGCGGCGAACCTGCGCACGCCCGGGCCCCGGCCCGGCGCACGCGGCCCGGCGCACGCTCTGGAGTGCGGCGAACCTGCCCACGCCCCGGCGCCGCTCCGGCGCACGCGGCCCCGCCGCGTCCGTCCCGCGTACGCCCCTGGCCCCCGCCCGCACTGCCCGCGCCCGCACGCCCGCCTCGGCGCACCCCGTCTCAGCGCACCGTCAGGAATTCCTCCGGGTCGCGCGCGGCCCGTGCCGCCGGCGCGGCCGCCGCCCGGCCCATCGCGATCGCGCCCAGCGGGTCCCAGGAATCCGGCAGCTCCAGCACCTCGCGCACCACCTCACGGCAGAACATCGTCGACGACACCCACGCCGAGCCGAGCTGTTCGCCCGCCAGCGCCACCAGGAAGTTCTGGATCCCGGCCCCCGCCGCGACCACGAACATCTCGCGCTCCGCGGTGTCCCGCCGCTCGTCCCCGTACGTGTGGGAGCCGTCCATCACCAGGCACGGCACCGCCAGATACGGCGCCCGGCGCAGCACATCGCCCCGCCGCACCCGCTTCGCGATCGACTCCTCGCTCTTCCCGTCCCGGCGCAGGTCCGCGATCCACGCGTCCCGCATCGCGTCGAGCAGCCGGGTCCGCGACTCCTCCGACTCCAGCAGGACGAACCGCCACGGCGTCGTGTGATGCGGCGCGGGCGCCGTCACCGCCGCCGCCACGGCCCGCCGCACCGCGCCCGGGTCCACCGGCTCGTCGGTGAACTCGCGCACCGTGCGCCGCAGGGCGACCGCCTCCCGCACCGCCTCCGAGGTGCCGAGCCGGAACATGTCGTCGGCGGCGCCGCGCACCAGCGCCCGGGCCCCGCCCGCCGAGTCCGGCGAGTCCGCCGGGTCCACGACATGGCCGAGCCCCCGCACCACCGCGACCGGCAGCCCCGACGCCTTGCCCTTGACCAGGTCGCCGGCGGCGGCCAGTTCGTCGGCGGTGGCGACCACGGTCGCGCCGAGCGGATTGCCGTACGCGTCCGTCCCGCCCCGCAGATCGTCCAGCACCCGGACGCCGGCCGCCCCGATCGCGACATCAGTGAGTCCACTGCGCCAGGGACGCCCGAAGGTGTCCGTGACGACGACCCCGACCTCGACGCCCAGGGTGTCCCGCAGCCCGTCCCTGATCGCGCGCGCCGAGGCGTCCGGGTCCTCGGGCAGCAACAGCACCGTCCCGGCGGGGGTGTTCGAGGCGTCGACGCCGGCCGCGGCCATGACGAGGCCCTGCCGGTTCTCGACGATCCGCAGCAGGCCGCGCCGCGCCACCACCCGTACCGTCTCGGCGTCGATCGCCGCCTCCCGGTCGGCGGCCTCGACGATCCGGCCCTCCGCCTTGGACACGATCTTCGACGTGACCAGCAGGACGTCGCCGTCGGCCAGTCCCGGCCCGGTGGACGCGATCAGCTTCGCCAGGTCGTCGCCGGGCCGCACCTCGGGCATGCCGGGCAGGGCCCAGACCCGGTAGGCGGGGGCCGGGGAGGCGTCCTCGGCACGGGCGTCGCTCATGCCCGTACCTCCTCGGCCAGGGCCAGGGCCTGCCGGGCCATCTCCGCCGCGGCGTCCACGTCCGTCATCATCAGCGGCACGGAGCGGCAGCGGATGCCCGCCGCCTCCACCTCGTCGACCGCCCCGGCGTCCACCGTGTCGACCAGCCAGCCGTCGAGCAGCCCGGAACCGTAGTGCGTGGCCACGGCGGCCGCCGTCGACTCGACGCCCACCGCGGCGAGCACCTTGTCCGCCATCCCGCGCACCGGCGCGTCCCCGACGATGGGGGAGAGGCCCACGACCGGGACCCCGGCCTCCGCGATCGCCTCCCGGATGCCGGGCACGGCCAGGATCGTCCCTACCGACACCACCGGGTTGGACGGCGGGAAGAGGACGACGTCGGCCTCCGCGATGGCCTCCAGCACCCCCGGGGCGGGCTTGGCCTGCTCGGCGCCGACCGGCACGATCGCCTGTGCCTCGACCGAGGCGCGCAGCCTGACCCAGTACTCCTGGAAGTGGATCGCCCGGCGCTCGCCGTCCAGATCGACGGCGACATGCGTCTCGACGCGGTCGTCGGACATCGGCAGCAGCCGGACGCCCGGCTTCCACCGGGCGCAGAGCGCCTCGGTGACGGCGCTCAGCGGGTAGCCGGCGCCCAGCATCTGCGTACGGACGATGTGCGTCGCGAAGTCGCGGTCGCCGAGGCCGAACCACTCGGGCCCCACGCCGTACGCCGCGAGCTCCTCCTTGACGTGGAAACTCTCGTCGGCGCGGCCCCAGCCCTGCTCCTCGTCGATGCCCGCGCCGAGGGTGTACATCACGGTGTCGAGGTCGGGGCAGACCTTCAGACCGAACAGATGGATGTCGTCACCGGTGTTGCCGATCACCGTGATGTCCGCGTCGGGCGCGGCCCGTTTGAGGCCACGCAGAAAACGAGCACCACCGATACCGCCGGCCAGAACCACAATGCGCATGCCCACAGTCTGTCAGGCGGAGCCTGTCGGCGGTGGGGTGGTGGCGGGTGACGGGTGGGACTGTCGGGCGGAGCCTGTCGTTGGTGGGGTGGTGGCGGGTGACGGGTGGGACTGTCGGGCGTCAGGCCGGTATGGCGTCCGCGTCCACGTCCACGGGGGCGGCCGCGGCGCAGCGCGCCGTGTGCATCGGCATCTCGGTCAGGCCCGGGTAGTAGACGTGCAGGCTGACGGCCGGTTCGAGGGAGTCGTTGAGCACTTCGTGCACATAGCCCGGCGCGAAGACCCGCTGCGCCCCCGGGTCCAGCGCGCGCGAGGCGCGTGCGGTGTGCTCGGTCAGCCGGCCCTCCAGGACGGTCAGCAGCCCGGAGGACGGACCGTGGTCGTGGCGTCCGCTGCCCTGGCCCGGCAGCCAGCTCAGCAGCCAGACCTCGTAACCGGGGCCGGTGTGCAGCCGGTGGTACCAGCGGGTGGTGGCGTCGTACCGGACCAGCGGCGCCCACCGCGCGCGGTCGGCGGCGATGCCGCGGGCGAGTCCGGCGAACTCGGCCACGGTGGCCGGGTGCTCGCGGGCCGGCTGGAGGAGGTGCTGGACCTCAAGGAGGTCGCCGGCGATCTGAAGGTCGCTGTCGCTGTTCATGGAAGCGGTGGTTCCTCGGCAGGGAGTGCAGTGCGGGCGGCGCGGAGAGGGACCGGAGAAGGCTGTACCAGGGCCGGGGAGAGAGAGCCGGGAGACGGCCGGGACGGGGAAGAGAGTCCCGGAGAGGCGCTCTGCGGAGGCGTTCTGGGAAGACGTTCTGCGGCGGAGCCCCGCGGAGAAGAGGAGCGGGATTCGGAGCCGGAGCCCTACGGCATCAACAGCTGTGACAGCTGGAACAGCGGCAGCGGGCCTGGACAGCCGTGCGGAGCCCACAGACGTGGGTGGCGTACGTCGCTGCGGTCGCTGGCATGAGGTCAAGGAGACCGGTTCGATCCGCCGCTGTCAACTTGATGTCTATTTTGAGCGGATTTGGTAGGTGATGTTTCACTCCATCCGAGTTACCCGGGGTGCAGAAAGGTTTATTCAGCCATCATGGCGGAGAAGTGCCGCATCAGTCGCACCAGAAATCACGCCGGTAAACCTCGTTGGGATCTCGTGACCCACTTGTGATCTTGATCGCTTCGACGGTCGGGCCGAAACGTGGAGGTCGCCCCGCTCGTCTCTCTTGATGAGCGGGTGTGAGGTGATCAACGATCTATGTCAGATTTTTGGTGATTTGAACACTTTCCGCATACCCTTGGTTCCGCAGAGTGAATACCGGGGCCAATAGCAGATCCTCGCTTGACTGGCCTGGAGATACACACTTGTAATTTCACTCGTGTCGTTCGGCCGTAATCAGCAACGGCTGCATCACGGGGACGCAAGAGACAGACGAGGGGCGCACATGACCGAGCTGTTCCAGCAACTGCTGGTCGAGGACGCGGACGAGGAACTCGGCTGGCAGGAGCGCGCACTGTGCGCCCAGACCGATCCCGAGTCCTTCTTTCCCGAGAAGGGCGGATCCACCCGCGAGGCCAAGAAGGTCTGTCTCGCCTGTGAAGTGCGGTCCGAATGCCTTGAGTACGCACTCTCCAACGACGAGCGCTTCGGCATCTGGGGCGGTCTCTCGGAGCGCGAGCGGCGTCGCCTGAAGAAGGCCGCCGTCTGACGGCGCGTCGGCCATCGGCCGAGGGGTGCGGAGCGACGGCTTCCGGCCGCCGCCGGCACCCCACCGCGCACCGCGAACCGCGCGGAACCGAGCGCCGTCCCGACCGCGCGCCGGTCGCACGCCGCGCACGACCGGCGCTTCATCGCCGGTCACGCGCCGTCAGACCCGCGGCCCGCGCGCCGCAAGGCCCGCGGCCCACGCGCCGTCAGACCCGCGGCCCGCGCGCCGCGAGACCCGCAGCCCGCGCACCGCAAGGCCCGCACGTCGTCCCGGCCGGCCGCCGACGGCCACGCATCGCGAGAGGCCGCGAAAGGCGCGAGGTCGTCGGCCGCGCGGCGCGGGGCCGTGAGCCGCGCGGCACGGGCCCCCGCGAAGCCGCGAGCCGCGAGAGCCGTGAACCGCGAGAAGTCGGGAGAATCGTGAGGCCCTGCGCCGCAGGACCGGTGAGGCCCTGAGCCGTAGGACCCGCGAGGCCCCCGGCCCGCCGCCGCATCCCCGGCCCGTCGTCCGCCGCCGTCGGCGGACGACGGGCCGTCGCCGTCCCGCTCCCCGTAGGCCGACGCGGTCTCGCCTCCGTACGCCGTGGCCGTCCCGCGCCCGTACGGTCGCCGTCCCCGCGTCGTCCCGCCGGCGCCCCGCCGTGCCGCATCGCGCCGGCGCCCCGCCGCCGTGTCCGGCGTCGTGCCGTGCCGCATCGCGCCGCACCGCACCCTCCCGCGCCGTCCGGGGCCGCCCGTCGAGGCTCCCGTTCCAGCGCTCCGCGCCGCCGGGGTTTTCCGTACCGTTAGTGTGGGGGCCCGTCCGAGACGCGCCAACGCCCCGACGGAGCGCGCGCGTACACCGATGCAGCCCCCGGGGGTCACGCCCCCCGGACCCGGCCGGAGGGCCCGTACCTCGATGTCCGTGCACAGTCAAACGACGGCGCCGTACGCGGCTGCCGTCGCCCCCGAGTTCCCCCGGCATGTCGTCACCGCCGTGCTCGTCTCCCACGACGGCGCGCGCTGGCTGCCCGACGCGCTCGCCGGACTGCTCGGGCAGGAACGCCCCGTACAGAACGCCGTCGCCGCCGACACCGGCAGCGCCGACGACTCCGCGCGGCTGGTCACCGAGGCGCTCGGCGCCGATCGCGTCCTGCATCTCGCGCGGCGCACGAGCTTCGGCTCCGCCGTCGAGGAGGCGGTCCGCACGGCCGGCGTGCTCACCCCCGACGACCTGCCGTACCTGAAGCGGCCCGGCAACTGGGACCCCGTCACCAAGACCTGGCGCGACGACGTCCACGAGCTCCCCGAACTGCCGCACGGCGAACCCGTGCAGTGGCTCTGGCTGCTCCACGACGACTGCGCGCCCGCGCCCGACGCGCTCACCGAGCTGCTGCGGGTCGTCGACAACGACCCGCACGCCGCGATCGCCGGCCCCAAGCTCCGCGGCTGGTACGACCGCAAGCAGCTGCTGGAGGTCGGCGTCTCCATCGCCAACAGCGGCCGCCGCTGGACCGGGCTCGACCGGCGCGAACAGGACCAGGGCCAGCACGACCAGGTCCGTACCGTGCTCTCCGTCTCCACCGCCGGGATGCTGATCCGCCGTGACATCTGGGAGGAGCTCGGCGGGTTCGACCGCGCGCTCCCGCTGATGCGCGACGACGTCGACCTGTGCTGGCGGGCGCACGTCGCCGGACACCGGGTGCTGGTCGCCCCCGACGCCGTCCTCCGGCACGCCGAGGCGTCCGCCCGCGAGCGACGCCCCGTCGACTGCGTGGGACGCTCGTCGCGCGGGGCCTCCCCGCACCGCGTCGACAAGGCCGGCGCCGTCTACACGATGCTCGCCAACGCCCGCGCCAAGGCGCTGCCCTGGGTGCTGCTGCGGCTCGTCGTCGGCTCCCTGCTGCGTGCCGTCGCCTACCTCGTCGGCAAGGCGCCCGGCCAGGCGCTCGACGAGATCGCCGGACTCTTCGGCACCCTGCTGCGCCCCGGACGGATCCTCGCCGCCCGCCGCGCGCGCGGCGGAGGCGTCGTCGACCAGGCCGAACTGCGCAGCCTCTTCCCGCCGCCCGGCGCCACCATCCGGGCCACCGCCGAACAGGTCGCCGGGAACTTCGGCAACCGGTCCGACGCCGACACGGGCGGCTCCCGGCACGGCGCCGTGGAATCCGGCCCCGGCGGCGACGACGCCGACTTCCTGGAGATCGAGCAGTTCGCGCGGCTGAAGCGGATCGGGCGCAAGCCCGGCCCGGTGCTCTTCGCCGTCCTCCTCCTCGTCTCGCTCGTCGCCTGCCGCGGCCTGCTCGGCGGCGGCGCGCTCGCGGGCGGGGCCCTGCTGCCCGCCCCCGCCGACGTCTCCGACCTGTGGGGGCGTTACGCGGACGGCTGGCACACCATCGGCACCGGCGGCACCCAGACCGCGCCGCCCTACCTCGCCGTGCTCTCCGTCCTGTCCGCGCTGTTCCTCGGCTCGACCGGCTTCGCGCTCACCCTGCTGCTGGTCTGCTCGGTGCCGCTCGCCGGGCTCACCGCGTACTTCGCCTCCCGCCCGCTGCTCGAATCACGGCTGCTGCGGGCCTGGGCCAGCGTCGCGTACGCGTTCCTGCCCGCCGCGACCGGCGCCCTCGCGACCGGCCGCCTCGGCACCGCCGTGCTCGCGATCCTGCTGCCGCTGATCGCCCGCGCCGCGGTCTCCGCGCACGGCATGCGCGCGGACGGCGACGCCCGCGGCAGCTGGCGCGCCACCTGGACGTACACCCTGCTCCTCACCGTCACGATGGCGTTCACCCCCATCGTGTGGCCGATGGCCGTGGTCCTCGGCCTCGGGGTGCTCGCGCTGCGCCGCCGCGACATCGCCGCGTACGGCCTGCGCTTCCTCGCCGCGATCGGCACACCGCTGCTGGTCCTCGCGCCGTGGTCGCTCTCGCTCCTCACCAGCCCGTCCGGCTTCCTGAAGGAGGCGGGCCTGGACCTCGGCACGGGCACGGCCTCCGCGCTCGACCTGCTCGGCGTCAGCCCCGGCGGCCCCAAGGCGGCGGGCGGGGTGCTGCTGCTCGGCATCGTGTGCGCCGCGCTGGCCGCGCTGCTGCGCGCGGACCGGCAGTTCGCGGTGCGCGCCGCGTGGACCACGGCGCTCGTGGCGCTGTTCTTCGCCGCGCTCGCCAACGGCTCCGGCTGGGCCGGCCCGGCCACCCTCGTCTACGGCATCGCGCTGCTCGCCGCCGCGCTGGTCGGCGCGGACGGGGCCCGGGTGCGCGTCGCCGAACTCAGCTTCGGCTGGCGCCAGCCCGTCGCCGTGCTGATCGCGCTCGCCGCGGGCCTGGGCCCGGCGCTGGCCGCCATCGGCTGGATGATCGGCGGCGCCACCGGCCCGCTGGAGCGCCGCGACCCGGTGCAGGTGCCCGCGTTCGTCGCGGAGGAGAGCACCACCCGCGACCAGCCGCGCACCCTCGTCCTCGGCGGCGCCTCGCCCGCCACCGTCTCGTACACCCTGGTACGCGGCTCCGGCGCGCGGCTCGGCGACGCCGAACTGACCGAGGCGGGCGGCGGCAACAGCCACCTCGACAAGGTCGTCGCCAATCTCGTCGCGGGCTCCGGCGCCGACCAGGGCAGCCAGCTCAGCGGGTTCGCGATCCGTTACGTCCTGGTGCGCGACGGCGCGCCCAAGGAGATGAGCCGGACCCTCGACGCGACTCCGGGCCTCAGCCGGCTGAGCCAGCTGGACGGCAGCGCGCTCTGGCGGGTCGACCGGCAGGTCGCGCGCATCATGATCGTCCCGCCCGGCGCGGGCGCCGAGCCGCTGCCGGTGGGCTCCCGCCCGGTCGAGGCGCACACGAAGATCCCGGCGGGCGGCTCCGGCCGGGTGCTGCGGATCGCCGAAGCCGCCGACCCCAACTGGCGCGCCACGCTGGACGGACGCGCCCTGACCCCGAAGACCGTCGACGGCTGGGCCCAGGGCTTCGAGCTCCCCGCCGAGGGCGGCACGCTGGACCTGACCTACGACACCCCGTTCGCCCACACCGCCTGGATCTGGACCCAGGCCGCGCTGGCCGTGGTGCTGGTGATCATGGCCCTGCCGGGCCGCCGCCGGGAGATCGACGACGACCTGCCCGAGGAGGGCATGACCGCCGCCGCGGAGCCCGTCGAGGGCGAGGGCCGCCGGGCCCGCAGGCTCCGCGCCGCCGCCCAGGCGGAGGCCGCGGCGGCCCGGGACGAGGCCGAGGAGGGCGCGGACGCGAGCGGGGAGCACATCCCGGCCCGGCAGAGCGCCGAGCCGGGGGCCGCGCCCGGGCACGATCCCCAACGGTCCGACGGCCAGGACGCGTTCGACCCGCACCCGGAAGGCCCGGAGGGCTTCGCCCCGCAGCAGCCGGACGGCCAGGACGCGTTCGCGCCCCACGCGGAGGGCCAGGACGCCTTCGCGCCGGGCGCCGACGGCGCCCCGTACGCGGTGCCGCAGCAGCAGTACGGCGCCTGGGACGCGCAGCAGTACCAGGACGCGGGCCACCAGCCGTATCCGGACGCCCCGTACCAGGACGCCGGATACGGCACGCGGCAGGAGCACCAGCACCCCGCCGACGCGTACCCGCAGAACGCCTACGACCCGAACGCCTACGACCCGAACACCTACGGCCAGACCGCCTACGACCCGAATTCCTACGCCCCGAACGCCTACGACCCGTACGGCTACGCCCAGCAGCCCCAGCAGCACCAGGACGGGCAGCAGCCCCAGCAGCACCAGCAGTACGACCCGCAGGCCGCGCAGTACGACGCGCAGGCGGCCGCGTACGACCCCCAGGCCGGCTACGGCGGGCAGGGCGGGTACGAGCCGCGGAATCCCGACGAGAACCCCGTCCCGGGCCAGAACCCGTGGCCGGCCGGTAACGCATCGCGAGGCGAGTCCGAGTGAAGTCCAGCAGCCTGTCCCTGATCGCGGGCACCGTAGCCCTCGCCGCCGTCACCGGGTTCGCCGCGCTCACCGCGCCCGGTGACCCGGGCCCGGCCGAGCCGAAGGCGGCCCCCCGGCAGCCGGTCGAACGGTCCAGCCTGCTCTGCCCGTCGCCCGGCCGCTCGGACCTGGCGGAGACGACGTACACGTCCTTCACCCCGGCGGCGGACGGCGGTGGAGGCGGCGAGGCCGGCACCGCCGAGCTGATGCCGTCCACGGGCAAGGCCGCCGACGACACCGGCGCCGGTACCGCGGACGGGAAGGACGAGAACAGCAAGAAGGACGACAAGAAGGACGGCAAGGACGACAAGAAGAACGACAAGAACGCGAAGAAGGCGGACCCCTCGAAGCCCGTCGTCTCCCTGCGGGAACCCGGCAAACCGGCCACCGCCGAGGTCTCCGGGGCCGACGCCCCCGCGCTGGTCGGCACCGCCACCGGACGACTCGCGCCCGGCTGGGCCGCCCAGCAGACCACCCTGGTCGAGGCGGGCGCCCGCGGCCTGCTCGGCGTCAGCTGCTCCGCGCCCGGCACCGACTTCTGGTTCCCGGCCGCGAGCACCTCGAAGTCCCGCGAGGACTACGTCCACCTCACCAACCCCGACGACGGCGCGGTCGTCGCCGACATCGAGCTGTACGGCCCGGACGGCGTCCTCAAGTCGGACGGAGGCGAGGGCGTCACGGTGCCCGCCCGCTCGGGCGTCCGGGTCCTGATCTCGACGCTGACCAGCGAGGCGGTCGAGGACGTGACCGTCCACGTCACCACCCGCGCCGGACGCGTCGGCGCCGCCGTCCGGACCGCCGACGAGAGCACCGGCAGCGACTGGCTGGCCGCCTCCGTCTCCCCGGCCGGCACCCTGGTGCTCCCGGGCATCCCGGCGGACGCCACCTCGGTCCGGCTGGTCGCCTTCGCACCCGGCGACGGCGACGCCGATCTGAAGGTCCGGCTGCTCGGCCCGACCGGCACGTTCGCACCGGTCGGACACGAGGACCTGCATGTCAAGTCGAGGATGACCGCGAGCGTCGACCTGAAGGACATCACCAAGGGCGAGGCCGGTTCGCTGCTGCTGACCCCGGCGAAGGGCGGCAAGGGCGCCCCCGTGGTGGCCGCACTGCGCGTGGTCCGCGGCAAGGGCGACGGCCAGGAGGTCGGCTACATCCCGGCGACCGCGCCGGTGGGGGCGCAGGCGACCGTGGCCGACAACCGGGCCAAGGGCTCGACCCTCTCGCTCACCGCGCCCACCGCCACCGCCACCGTGCAGGTCATCGCCTCCGCGGGCAGCGAGGGCGGCGAACAGGTCGTCAAGACGTACACGGTCAAGGGCGGCACCACGCTCGCGGTGACCCCGCCCGTGCCCTCGGGGCTCAAGGGCGGCTACGCGCTGACGGTCCGTACGGAGTCGGGCGGGCCCGTCCACGCCGCCCGCACGCTCAGCCTCCCGCAGGACGGCGTCCAGATGTTCACCGTGCAGACGCTGTCGGATGACGGCGGAACGGTGGCGGTGCCCAGGGCGGTCCAGGACCTGTCCGTCATGGACGACTGAGACGGCCGGGGCGACCGAGGCGACCGGGGCGGCCGGGGCGTCTCGGACGTCTGAGGCGGCCGGCCCGGGTCCCGGGCCGGCCGAGGGGCGATCCGGAACGGTCCGAAACGCTCACCGGGGCAGGTCGGTTCAGGGCAGGTCAAGGCAAGGCAGAGCACGGCAGGTCAAGGCAGAGCAAGGCAAGGCGAGGCGAGGCATAGCGAGGCAGGGCGGCGCCGGAGCTCGGCGGGACCGTACGCGCTACTCCTGGCCGTACCGCGGATCCACCGACTCCGGCGCGAGCCCCAGCAGGTCCGCGACCTGTTCCACCACGACCTCGTGCACCAACAGGGCGCGCTCGTCACGGTTCTTGGCCCGGATCTCGACGGGCCGCCGGTAGATGACGATCTGGGCGGGCCGGTTCTTCTCCGCGGAGACCGCGCGCCCCAGCGGAACGGTCTCCTCCCGCGTCTCCGGCGCGTCGGCCACGGGCACGTCCAGCACCATGAAGTCGACATCGGCCAGTTGCGGCCAGCGCCGCTCCAGCCGCTCCACGGAGTCACCCACCAGATCGCGGAAGCTCTCCGCCCTGCTCACCGACAGCGGCACCTGCGGCGGGGCCACCGGCCCGCGCATGCCGCGGCCATGACGGTCCCGCCGGCGCGGGCGGGGCTCGGGCGGGTGGGGCGGCACAGGACTCTCCATCACCCGACGCAGCGTATCCCCCGGGGGCGCGGGTGGACCGCCGCTGTCTGACGGAGCGTCGGCCTGTCCAATCATGAACAATCCGGCCAAACAGCAGGCCGTTTCAAGCCCGGCTCCCGACCAGTGTTCTCCTGCTGAATGACAGCTTTTGTGCCGAGTGTCGACCGGAATCTTTGCCCCCGTGACCTGCGCGTCTCTGTTTCCTCGCAGGTCAGGAGGTTGTCCGAAAGGTGGTTGTGCCGGAGATCACAGGGCGACACGGTGGGGTGACCTGGGGGAGAGTCGTCGCAGCCCGCTCAAGAGTGCGGTACCGTCCAACATCGTGAGCCCTGTACGTCGCTGTTCGCGCACCGCGTGCGGCCGCCCTGCCGTCGCGACACTGACGTACGTCTATGCCGACTCGACTGCGGTCCTCGGCCCGCTCGCCACCTACGCCGAGCCCCACTGCTACGACCTCTGCGCCGAGCACAGTGAGCGGCTGACCGCCCCCCGGGGCTGGGAGGTCGTCCGGCTCTCCGATCCCTCCGCACCCACCCGCCCCAGCGGTGACGACCTCGAAGCGCTCGCCAACGCCGTGCGCGAAGCGGCACGGCCGCAGGAGCGCGGCGGCGACGGCAGGAACGGCGGCCCGCAGACCGCCGATCCGATGGAGGTTGCCCGCCGCGGCCATCTGAGGGTCCTCCGCTCACCGGACTCCTGACCCGGCCTCAGCACCACGCGGCCCCGGCCCTCCCCGGCCCCACGACACCCCCTTTTCCCGCCAAACGGGGACACCGCTTGCGCCGTACGGAGTCACCGCCGGAGGGCGGACGGCCCCGGGCCCCGCGTCCGCCGGGACCACCCGCCGGGTAGTTTGGGCGGTCCGCGGAGAATTCAGGAGGACCGGCCCGTGGCTGCTGATCTGTCGCAGATCGTGAAGGCGTACGACGTGCGCGGAGTGGTGCCCGACCAGTGGGACGCATCGCTGGCCGAACACTTCGGGGCGGCGTTCGTCGAGGTCACCGGCGCGGAGGCGATCGTGATCGGCCACGACATGCGGCCCTCGTCGCCCGGCCTCTCCGCGGCCTTCGCCCGGGGCGCGACCGCACGCGGCGCGGACGTCACGCTGATCGGCCTCTGCTCGACCGACCAGCTCTACTTCGCCTCCGGCAGCCTCGGCCTGCCCGGTGCGATGTTCACCGCCTCGCACAACCCGGCCCGGTACAACGGCATCAAGCTCTGCCGGGCCGGCGCCGCGCCCGTGGGCCAGGACACCGGCCTCGCCGAGATCCGCGCCCTGGCCGAGCGCTGGTCCGAGACCGGCGCGCCGGAGCCGGTCGCCGCCCCCGGCGCCGTCACCGAACGCGAGACGCTCACCGACTACGCAGACCATCTGCTGTCCCTGGTCGACCTCGCTTCGATGCGCCCGCTGAAGGTCGTCGTCGACGCGGGCAACGGCATGGGCGGCCACACCGTCCCCACCGTCTTCGGACGCCTTCCCGTCGACCTCGTGCCGATGTACTTCGAGCTCGACGGCACGTTCCCCAACCACGAGGCCAACCCGCTCGACCCGAAGAACCTCGTCGATCTCCAGGCCCGCGTCGTGGCCGAGGGCGCCGACCTGGGCCTCGCCTTCGACGGCGACGCCGACCGCTGCTTCGTCGTCGACGAGCGCGGCGCCGGCGTCTCCCCGTCCGCCATCACCGCCCTGGTCGCGGCCCGGGAGCTCGACCGCAACGGCGGCGAGGGCGCCGTCATCCACAACCTGATCACCTCCCTCTCCGTCCCCGAGGTGATCCGCGAACACGGCGGGACCCCCGTCCGCACCCGCGTCGGCCACTCCTTCATCAAGGCGGAGATGGCCGCGCACGGCGCGATCTTCGGCGGCGAGCACTCCGCGCACTACTACTTCCGCGACTTCTGGAACGCCGACACCGGCATGCTCGCCGCGCTGCACGTCCTGGCCGCGCTGGGAAGCCGGCCGGGGCCGCTGTCGGAACTGGTCGCCCAGTACGACCGCTACACCGGCTCCGGCGAGATCAACTCCACGGTGGCCGACCAGCCGGGCCGCACCGCCGCGGTACGCGCGTCCTTCGCGCACCGGGACGGGGTCACCACCGACGAGCTGGACGGCCTGACGGTCACCGGCCCGGACTGGTGGTTCAACCTGCGCGCCTCCAACACCGAACCGCTGCTGCGCCTGAACGTCGAGGCGCGTGACGAGCGGACCATGGCCCAGGTGCGGGACGAGGTGCTGGCCATCGTCCGGGACGCCGCCCCCGCCGGCGCCTGAGACACCGCCGTACGGCGCGCCGCCCGACGGGCCGTACGGCGCGCGGCCCCGGGCGGGAAGCCCCTCGTGGCCCGGACCGCGTGCCGCGCACCCCGGCGGTAGGCTGACGTCGCCTGACCCGCGTGCGGGCGGACCGTCTGTCCGAATGCCCGAAGACGCCCGACGCCCGAAGATGCCTGAAGGGACCCCGCCCATGCCGCTCGAAGCCGGCCTTCTGGAGATCCTCGCCTGCCCGGCCTGTCACTCCCCGCTCGACGACCGGACGGCCGCCGACACGCCCGAGCTGGTGTGCACCGGTGAGAGCTGCGGCCTGGCCTACCCGGTGCGGGACGGCATCCCCGTCCTCCTCGTCGACGAGGCCCGCCGCCCCGAGTGACCCGGGCGCCCGTGCCCGAGGCCGCGTAACGGCATCCGTGCCCGAGACCGCACGGTGACACGCTGATCAGCAGGTGATCGGAGGACCGTCCCCATGCTCGACGAGTCGCTGCTCGACGCCCCGGACGCCCTGGCCCGGGCCGACCGCCGCGGCCTGCTCCGCGGCGCCGCCGAGGCCGGGGCCCGGGTCCGCACCGCCGCCCGGCACGCGGCCGAGGCCGGGATCGCCGGACTGAACCCGGAGGGCCGCCCCCGCTCCGTGCTCGTCGCGGGCGCCGGCACCGCCGCCGCGGGCGTCTCCGACCTGATCGCCGCCCTGGCGGGCGCCTCCGCGCCCGTCACCCGCGTCCACCCCACCGGGGTCGCCGCCGCCGCGGGCGCCCTGCGCTGGACGCTGCCCGGCTGGGCCGGCTCCGTCGACCTGCTGCTGGTCGTCACCGCCGACGGTACCGAGCCGGGCCTCTCGCTCCTCGTCGAGCAGGCGTACCGGCGCGGGTGCAGCGTCGTCGCCGTCGCCCCCCGGCAGTCGCCGCTGGGCGCGGCGGTCGACCGCGCGCACGGCCTCGTCGTACCGATGGCCACCGCCCCGTACGGCGAGTACGACGCGGAGACGTCGGCGGCCGGGCCCGGCACCCTCTGGGCCCTGTTCACCCCGCTGCTCGCGCTGCTCGACCGGGTCGGCCTGGTCACCGCGCCCCCGGAGGACCTGCAGGGCGTCGCCGACCGCCTCGACCGCACCGCGGAACGCTGCGGTCCGGCCATCGCCACCTACGGCAACCCGGCGAAGACCCTCGCCGCCGAACTGGCCGGCAGCCTCCCGCTCGTCTGGACCGAGGGCGAGACGGCGGGCCCGGTCGGCCGCCGGTTCGCCGCGGTCCTCGCCGAACTGTCCGGCCGCCCCGCCCTGGCCGCCGAACTCCCCGAGGCCCTCCCCGCCCACGGCGCGCTGCTGGCCGGGGCCTTCGCCGCCGGGGCCGACCCCGACGACTTCTTCCGCGACCGGGTCGAGGAGCCGGAGCCCCTGCACACCCGCGTCGTCCTGCTCCGCGACCGGCCCGCCGACGGCCTCAGCGCCGCCCCCGCCGCCCGCGAACTGGCCCTGGGCCACGACACGGCGATCAGCGAACTCGAACCGGAGGAGGGCACCGGGCTCGAAGCCCTCGCCGAACTCCTCGCGGTCACCGACTTCGCCGCCGTCTACCTGGCGCTGGCGTCGTCCGCCCGAGCCTGACCACCCCCCGGACGGCATCCGGCCACCGCCCGGCCACCACGACGACACCACGCGAGCCGCACCGCGCACCACACTGCCCCGGACACCCCGATCCACGCATCTCACGAGGACGAACCATGGACCGGCTCTCCAACACCGTCTGCCCGTACGCCTGGGGCTCCACGACCGCCATCCCGGAGCTGCTCGGCGTCGCTCCCACCGGCGAACCGCAGGCCGAGATGTGGATGGGCGCCCACCCCGGCGCCCCCTCCCGTCTGACCCGTGCCACCGCGACCGGCGAGCCCGGCCCCGAGCGGACCCTCACCGAGGTCATCGCCGCCGACCCGGAACGCGAACTGGGCCGGGCCACCGTCGAGAAGTTCGGCCCCCGCCTGCCGTTCCTCCTCAAGCTCCTGGCCGCGGGCGCCCCGCTCTCCCTCCAGGTCCACCCCGACCTCGCGCAGGCCCGGCGCGGCTACGAGGACGAGGAGCGCAGGGGCGTCCCGATCGACGCCCCCCACCGCACCTACAAGGACGCCAACCACAAGCCCGAACTGATCTGCGCGCTCACCCCCTTCGCCGGACTATGCGGCTTCCGCAGGCCCGCCGAGGCCGCCGCCGCGATGGCCGCCCTCGACGTCGACTCGCTCAAGCCGTACGTCGACCTCCTGGGCGCCCACCCCGAGGAGGCGGCCCTCCGCGAGGTCCTCACCGCGATCCTCGGCGCCGACCCGGCGAGGACCGCCGCGACCGTGCACCAGGCGGCCGCCGCCGCCGAACGCCTCGGCGGCGCCCACGCCCCGTACGCCCGGATCGCCCACCACTTCCCCGGCGACCCCGGCGTGCTCGCCGCGATGCTGCTCAACTACGTGGAACTCCAGCCCGGCGAGGCCCTGTTCCTCGGCGCCGGCGTCCCGCACGCCTACCTCGACGGCCTCGGCGTGGAGATCATGGCGAACTCCGACAACGTGCTGCGCTGCGGACTCACGCCCAAGCACGTCGACGTGGCCCAGCTCCTGGGCGTCGTCCGCTTCGAGGCGGCCGAACCCGGCATCCTGCGCCCCGAGGCGTCCCCGACCGGCGAGGAGCTGTACGAGACGCCCGTGGACGAGTTCCGGCTCTCCCGCTTCGTCCTGTCGCCCGGCGCCGACCCCGTCGACCTGACCAGGGACGCCCCGCAGATCCTGCTGTGCACCGAGGGCGCGCCCCGGGCGGGCGACCTCGGTCTCACGCCCGGCGCCTCGGTCTTCGTGCCCGCCGGGGAGAGGACCGAGGCGTCCGGTGCGGGAACCCTGTTCCGGGCCACCGTGGTGGCCTGACGAACCGCCCCCGCCCACGGCTGCGAGAATGTCCCGCCGTACCGCGGCACCGGAGCGGCGGCACCGAAGAACCGGAGAAGGGACACAGGCACCCATGAGTGCGTCAGGCGGAACCAAGGCGATCGTGGCGGCGCTCGGCGCCAACCTCGCGATCGCCGTGGCCAAGTTCGTCGCGTTCCTGTTCAGCGGCTCGTCGTCGATGCTCGCGGAGAGCGTCCACTCGGTCGCGGACTCGGGGAACCAGGGACTGCTGCTGCTCGGCGGCAAGAAGGCCCAGCGCGAGGCCACCCCCCAGCACCCCTTCGGCTACGGCCGTGAGCGCTACATCTACGCCTTCCTCGTCTCCATCGTGCTCTTCTCCGTCGGCGGCATGTTCGCGGTGTACGAGGGCTACGAGAAGATCCAGCACCCGCACCCCGTCGAGTCCTGGTACTGGCCGGTGGGCGTGCTGGTCTTCGCGGTCGTCGCCGAGGGCCTGTCCTTCCGCACGGCCGTCAAGGAGTCCAACGAGACCCGCGGCTCGCTCTCCTGGAGGGAGTTCATCCGCCGGGCGAAGGCCCCCGAGCTCCCCGTGGTGCTGCTGGAGGACTTCGGCGCGCTGATCGGTCTGGTGCTCGCCCTGGCCGGTGTCGGTCTGGCCCTCGCGACCGGCGACGGCGTCTGGGACGGCATCGGCACCCTCTGCATCGGCGTCCTGCTGATCGGCATCGCGATCGTGCTCGCCGCCGAGACGAAGTCTCTGCTGCTGGGCGAGGCCGCCGGAGCCGACCAGGTCGAGAAGATCAGGGCGGCGGCCGTCGACGGCGACACGGTCACCCGCGTCATCCACATGCGCACGCTCCACCTCGGCCCGGAGGAACTGCTGGTCGCCGCCAAGGTCGCGGTGCAGCACGACGACACCGCGACCGAGGTCGCCCGCGCCATCGACGCCGCCGAGGCCCGGATCCGCGAGGCCGTCCCGATCGCCCGCGTCATCTACCTGGAACCGGACATCTACAGCGAGGCGGCCGCCGCGGCCGGCATCAACCCGGCCAAGGCCCCGGGCGGAGCGCCGGCCCACGGCCCCGGCGCCGCCCCGGACGCCCCCGGCACCCCGGACGCCCCCGGTGCTCCTGGCGCCTCCGGCGCCTCTGGTGCCTCGAAGGACTCCGGGCACTGATCCGCTCCGGGGCCGCCGGTCACCGCCCGCCCGGCCCCGGCGAATCCCGGCCATGCCCGGCCACGCCCGGCCACGTTCGCCCGGGGACGGCCGCCCGTCGGCCCCGGGCGGGCTGGGAGAGCCCGGGGCGATCGGTGTAGATTCGACGGCAGTGTCAGACGTCGCTGCTGATGGCGGTCGATCGGTCCGCACGCACGTGGACCGGCCGAGGGAGAGAGGGCCTCCGACGGACTGCGCTGCGAGCGCCCGGGCATTCGTATGCCCACAGCCGCAGAGCCAGCCGCCCACCTCGACACCCATCACGAGGAGCAGCCCGTTATGACGACGGTCGCCAACCAGCAGGACTTCAAGGTCGCCGACCTCTCCCTCGCGGCGTTCGGCCGCAAGGAGATCACCCTCGCCGAGCACGAGATGCCCGGCCTGATGTCGATCCGCAAGGAGTACGCCGCCGCCCAGCCGCTGGCCGGCGCCCGCATCACCGGCTCGCTGCACATGACCGTGCAGACCGCCGTGCTGATCGAGACCCTGGTCGCCCTCGGCGCCGAGGTCCGCTGGGCCTCCTGCAACATCTTCTCCACCCAGGACCACGCCGCCGCCGCGATCGCCGTCGGCCCGAACGGCACCCCGGACAACCCCCAGGGCGTCCCGGTCTTCGCCTGGAAGGGCGAGACGCTGGAGGAGTACTGGTGGTGCACGGAGCAGGCCCTGACCTGGCCGAACACCCCCACCGGCGGCCCGAACATGATCCTCGACGACGGTGGTGACGCCACCCTCCTCGTCCACAAGGGCGTCGAGTTCGAGAAGGCCGGCGCCGTCCCGGACCCGTCGACCGCGGACAGCGAGGAGTACGGCTACATCCTCGCCCTGCTGACCCGCACCCTCGGCGAGTCCCCGCAGAAGTGGACCCAGCTGGCGTCCGAGATCCGCGGCGTCACCGAGGAGACCACGACCGGTGTGCACCGGCTCTACGAGATGCACCGCGACGGCACCCTCCTCTTCCCGGCGATCAACGTCAACGACGCCGTCACCAAGTCCAAGTTCGACAACAAGTACGGCTGCCGCCACTCCCTGGTCGACGGCATCAACCGCGCCACGGACGTCCTCATCGGCGGCAAGACCGCGGTCGTCTGCGGCTACGGCGACGTCGGCAAGGGCTGCGCGGAGTCGCTGCGCGGCCAGGGCGCCCGCGTGATCGTCACCGAGGTCGACCCGATCTGCGCGCTGCAGGCGGCGATGGACGGCTACCAGGTCACCACGCTCGACGAGGTCGTCGACAAGGCCGACATCTTCGTCACCACCACGGGCAACAAGGACATCATCATGGCCTCCGACATGGCCAAGATGAAGCACCAGGCCATCGTCGGGAACATCGGCCACTTCGACAACGAGATCGACATGGCCGGCCTCGCGAAGATCCCGGGCGTCGTCAAGGACGAGGTCAAGCCGCAGGTCCACACCTGGACGTTCCCCGACGGCAAGGTCCTCATCGTGCTGTCCGAGGGCCGTCTGCTCAACCTGGGCAACGCCACCGGCCACCCGTCGTTCGTGATGTCCAACTCGTTCGCGGACCAGACCCTGGCCCAGATCGAGCTGTTCACCAAGCCCGAGGAGTACCCGACCGACGTCTACGTGCTGCCCAAGCACCTGGACGAGAAGGTCGCCCGTCTCCACCTCGACGCGCTCGGCGTCAAGCTGACGACGCTCCGCCCCGAGCAGGCCGCCTACATCGGCGTCCAGGTCGAGGGCCCGTACAAGCCCGACCACTACCGCTACTGATCCGACCGATCCGGCCCGTCGGCGACCGCGCGTCCCACCACCGATGACTCGCGACACCATGGGCAACCGCACCATGACGGTTCGCGAGACCACCGGCCGGTGACGACCGGCCGCCGACGGACGGAACAGCCACAGCGGCAGTGACGAGCGCAGGCCCCCGCACCCCCGTGGCGGGGGCCTCGCGCCGTACCGCGGCCGCTCAGCCCGAGGAACCCCGAAGGACCCCATGCCCCGCGGTCGGTATTCGCTCCATGATCCTCACGATCACACCTTCCTCGGCGAAGAAAACTTCCAGTGCGCCCCCGGCCCCTCCGGCTGGCGCTACCTCTCCCGTACCACCGCCCCCTCCGGCGACCACCTCGGCTCCGTCGACCTCACCCTGGACGACCTCGGCCGCCCGATCCGTCTCGAACTCCACGCCGCGAGCTGGCGGGTCCGAGGCGCCGCCCTGGACGGCGTCACCTGGGTCCGTACCGACCCGACCGGCGTTCATGCCACCGAAGGCAATGTGGGCGCCCACGCCTTCACCGGCACGTCCCCGGCCTTCCTCGTCGCCACCTCACGGCTGCTGCGTCTCACCCCCGATTCCCCCGCGGCCCGCGTCCGCCTGGTCGCGTTCACGGACCCGGTCCTCGCCCCCCGTACCGTCGACCAGTCCTGGGCCCTGGTGAACAGTGAAGCGCACGCCACTGACAACGGCCCCCTGATCGTGGACGAATACCAGGTCAGCGCCCTGGACACGGGCGAGCGGCACACCGTTCACATCGCCGGTGACGTGGTCCTCGGGGCCCCCGGCATCGAGCTCGAAGACCTGGACTCCCCGCCCTCGCCCCGGCCCTCACCACGTCAGGACTGACCGACCGAGGAGGGCGACGCACGAAGGAACGGCGCACGCGAGGGAGCGACGCGCACGAGGCGAGCGACGCGCACGAGAGGGTTTTACGCGGGCGGCGCGAACCCCGTCGCGGCGCGCGTCGCGACGACCCCTTCCGTCCCCGGGGCCTGGGAAGCGCCCGCCCCCGCCGCGGGCGGCACCGCCCCAGCCCTCACCGGCGGAGCGGTCCCGTCCTTCGGCCCCGCAGCCGCCGCCTCTTCCACAGGCGCCGGCTGCCCCCCTGCAACGGCCGGCTGATCCCCGGCAGCGATCGGCCGCCCCGCCTTGCCGACCGGCTGCCCCGACCGACCGGCCGCCCCGGACACGGCCGCGCCCTGCGCGGCGACGGCCACCCGGCGCGCGTCCCGTGCCTGCCGTTCGTTCACCACCGCCGACAGATACGCCCCGGCGGGCACCCCCGGGGGCACCGGAACCCCGGTCCGCGCCACCAGCTCCCCGGCGAGCCGCTCCGCCATCGCCCAGCCGACCTGCGGGTCGAGCTGGTGCATCCGCGTCAGGTACTGCCGTATCGCCAGCCACAGCCCGTCCGGCACCGCCGACAGATCCAGTCCCGCGAACCGCCCGACCAACCACGGCGGGGGAGGGGGCACCGCGGCCGAATGACCCGCCGGAACCCGTTCCCGTACCACCAGCGTCCCCGCGAACACGTCGCCCAGACGCCGCCCCCGTTCCGAGACCAGGGAGGCGACGCAGGCCACGACCCCGAGCGTCAGCAGGAGCTCGACGAAGCCCATGGCCCCGCGCATCAGCGCGTGCCGGAACCGAATCGGTCCTCCGTCGTCCCGCACCACCCGCAGCCCGCACGCCAGCTTCCCCAGCGACCTGCCGCGGCTCAGCGTCTCCACCGCGATCGGCCCGCCGACCAGCACCAACAGGAAGGACGCGACGGAGATCGCCGCGAGCGCCGCCTCGTCCAGCGTCGCCGCCGAGACGGCCAGCACGATCGACACCAGCACGAACGCCGCGCCCACCACGAACACATCGATGGCGAACGCCAGCGCCCGGCTCGGCAGCTTCGCCGGCCGCAGCCCCAGCACAACCGCGTCCCCGGTCACCAGCTCATTCATCGGCCCGCCCCATCCCTCGCCGGTACGCCCTGCGCCTCGGGCCCTCAGTCTGCCAAGCTGGCCCGCGACGCGCCGCCGCGGTACGCACTCATACGTCCCCTTGCCTGGAGCAGCAGCCGACCATGGACCTCGATGTCTTCGTCAACGCCCACCGAGCCGAGTGGGACCGCCTGGACCGTCTGCTGCGTCGCGGACGCCGGCTCACCGGCGAGGAAGCCGACGAACTCGTCGAGCTCTACCAGCGCACGGCCACCCATCTCTCCCTCATCCAGTCCAGCGCCCCGGACGCCGCGCTCGTCGCGCGCCTCACCCAGCTCGTGGCCCGCGCCCGGTCCACGGTGACGGGCACCCGCCGGGCCTCGTGGCGCGACGTCACGCGCTTCCTGACCGCGGGCTTCCCCGCCGCGGTCTACCGGTCCAGGCACTGGTGGATACCGACGGCCGTCCTGTCGACCCTGCTGGCCGCGGCCATCGGCTGGTGGATCGGCGGCCACCCGGAAGTCCAGTCCGCCATCGCCGCCCCCGACGAGCTCCGCCGCCTGACCAGCCCCGGCGGGGAGTACGAGACCTACTACTCCAGCCATCCCGCCACGTCCTTCGCGGCCCAGGTGTGGACGAACAACGCCAGGGCCGCGGCCATGTGCCTGGTTCTGGGCGCGTTCCTCGGCATCCCGGTGATCTGGGTGCTCTTCGTCAACGTGCTCAACCTCGGGGTCGGCATCGGGCTGATGTCGTCGGCCGGCCGCCTCGACACCTTCCTGGGGCTGATCCTCCCGCACGGGCTGCTGGAACTCACCGCCGTCTTCGTCGCGGCGGGCACGGGGCTCCGACTCGGCTGGACGGTCATCGACCCGGGCCCGTACAGCCGCCGCGCGGCCTTGGCCCGGCGCGGCCGAGCCGCGGTCGGCATGGCCGTCGGCCTCGCCCTGGTCCTGTTCGTCTCGGGCGTGATCGAAGGCTTCGTCACCCCGTCCGGCCTGCCCACCTGGGCCCGCATCGCGATCGGGATCGCGGCCGAGACGGCCTTCCTCGCCTACGTCTACGTCCTGGGCGGCCGAGCGGCCCGCGCGGGAGAACGCGGAGACCTCGACGCGACGGAGCGCAGCGCCGAGCTGCCGGTAGCCGTCTGATGTGCGTACGGCCCCGCTGACCTGCTAGTCTGCACATCTCCCCAGAGGGTTGTTGACACGACCCAACCAGGGAGGTAGATTCTAACGGTTGCCACGGACTGGACAGGTCTGGGCCTGGCGGTTAGTGTCGACGCCGCATCGCTGCGGGAAGCCAAATTTCCGCAGGATCTTTGATTCTCTTATTCAGACCGAGCAGTCGTCCGGAACGGCCGAGTGCTTCTGATAAAGTCGGATCGCGCCGAAAGGCAAAGGCCCTCCAGCGGCCGCCGGAATTCAGAAATTCGGACCT
>NZ_JBAGJZ010000036.1:0-83915 GCF_037034285.1 Streptomyces tyrfis
CCAGGGGGGCGGGCGCACCCGGGTGCGGTAGTGGTCGGCCACCACCCGGGACATGGCCCCGATCGGGTCACCGACCACGTCCTTGCCCGAGAAGTACACATGGCCGCGCACCTGGTCGTGGCCGGCGGCGAAGTCGAGGTGCCGGGAGAGTTCCGCCGGGTCCTGCCAGGCGGCCGGCTGCGCCGGGTCACCGGCCTTGTACAGCGCCTCGCCGACGTACAGGTCGACGCCCGTGCCCCGCACCACCTCGTTCCACCAGGGCACCAGCTTGGCGTAGTCGGCGGCGGCGTAGCCGAGGTTCCAGTAGATCTGCGGGCAGATGTAGTCGATCCAGCCCTTCTTGATCCAGCCGCGGGTATCGGCGTGCAGGTCGTCGTACGTCTGGACGCCCGCCCTGGTGTCGGAGCCGAGCGGGTCCGTCGCGGCGTTGCGCCAGACCGCGAACGGGCTGATGCCGAACCGGACGTTCTTCTTGGTCCTCCTGATCCGTTCGGCGGTCTCGCGCACCAGCCGGTCGGTGTTGTCGCGCCGCCAGGAGGCCTTGTCGGGGAACGCGGCCCCGTACTTCGCGTACGCGGCGTCGTCGCCGAACTCCTGCCCGGCCACCGGGTACGGGTAGAAGTAGTCGTCCCAGTGCACGGCGTCGATGTCGTAGCGGGCGACCGCGTCGAGCATGGCGTCCTGGACGAAGCGGCGGACCTCGGGGATGCCCGGGTTGTAGTAGAGCTTGCCGCCGTACGGGAGGACCCATTCGGGGTGCCGCCTGGCGGGGTGGCCGGCGACCAGCCGGGACGGGTCGGTGTGGTTGGCGACCCGGTAGGGGTTGAACCAGGCGTGCAGCTCCAGGCCGCGGTCGTGCGCCTCGCGCACCGCCGTGCCCAGCGGGTCCCAGCCCGGGTCCCGGCCCTGCACGCCGGTGAGGCACTGGGCCCACGGCTCGTACGGCGAGGGCCACAGGGCGTCGGCGGTCGGCCGGACCTGGAGGACCACGGTGTTCAGCCGCCGGTCCACGGCCTCGTCGAGGAGGGCGGTCAGCTCCGCCCGCTGCGCTGCGGCCGTCAGGCCGGGCTTGGACGGCCAGTCGATGTTGGCGACGGTGGCGACCCACATGCCGCGCAGCTCGCGTCGCGCGGCCCGTCGGCGGTCCTCGCGCGCCGGAGTCCCCGCCGGGCCGGGGCCGACGGCCCGCCGGAAGGGAGCGGCGACGGCGTCGCCCGCCAGGGCGGCCGAGCCCGCCACCCCGGCGACCACTCCGGCCGCTCCCGTCACAAAGCCTCGTCTGGCCATCTGCCGCATCTCGTCACACCTGCCGTCTCTGTGTCGTGGTCATCGTCGTGCTTCTCACCGCCGTCGGCGGCGCCCGTCGTCTCCGCGTCCGGGCACAACGCAGAGCATGCCCGCCCCGGCCCGCGAAGACGCGTAGGCCGCGGAGTAACGTCGGGGGGTCGGGGCGGGCACCGGAATCGGACGGGAACCTGCGACTCGGAGATCAGCGAAAGGCATGAGGTGACGGACTCTATGGCCGATATTTCACGCGTCGGAGTGGTGGGCTGTGGCCAGATGGGCGCGGGCATCGCGGAGGTGTGCGCCCGCAGCGGTCTTGAGGTCAAGGTGGCCGAGACCACCGGTGAGGCGCTGGAGATCGGCCGCACCAGGCTGCACAACTCCCTGGCGAAGGCCGCCGACCGCGGCAAGATCACAGCGGAGGAACGGGAGGAGACGCTGGCCCGGCTCACCTTCACGACCGATCTCGGGGAGTTCGCCGACCGCGATCTCGTCATCGAGGCCGTGGTGGAGAACGAGCAGGTCAAGACCGAGATCTTCCAGGTGCTCGACCAGGTGGTGACGCGGCCGGACGCGATCCTCGCCTCGAACACCTCCTCCATCCCGCTGGTACGGCTGGCCGTGGCGACCTCCCGCCCGGACCAGGTCGTCGGCATCCACTTCTTCAACCCGGCGCCGGTGCAGAAGCTCGTCGAGCTGATCCCCGCGCTGACCACGTCCGAGGAGACGGTGAAGCGCTCCGAGGCCCTGGTGCGGGACGTCCTCGGCAAGCACCCGATCCACGCCCAGGACCGGTCCGGCTTCGTCGTCAACGCGCTGCTGATCCCGTATCTCCTCTCCGCGATCCGGATGTTCGAGTCGGGGATCGCCGGCCGCGAGGACATCGACAACGGCATGGAGCTCGGCTGCGCCCACCCCATGGGCCCGCTCAAGCTCGCCGACCTGATCGGGCTGGACACCGTGGCGTCGGTCGCCGACTCGATGTACGCGGAGTTCAAGGAGCCGCTCTACGCCGCTCCCCCGCTGCTCCAGCGCATGGTGGACGCGGGCCGCCTGGGCCGGAAGTCCGGTTCGGGCTTCTACCTGTACTCCTGACCCCTCGACGCGCCCCGTCCGGGGCCGGCCGGGCGATCCCCGGCCGGCCCCGGACGCGTTCCGGGACGCTCCTCCCCCGGCGGCGCGCACGGGAAGACCGCCGGCCCGCGCGCGAGACCGGCGGCACGGCCCGGAAAACCGGCCGGGCGCACGCGAAGACCCGCGACGCGCACGACGAAGGGGCGTGTCCGGTGGCCGGACACGCCCCTTCTCACCGCGCCCGGGCGCGGTGCGCCGTCACGCGCCCCGCAGGACCGCGCCCGTCCGCTCGGCGGCCAGGGCCACCGCGGCGTCACGGGCGGCCGTGGCCTCGTCGACGGTCAGCGTGCGGTCCGCCGCGCGGAAGCGCAGCGCGTACGCCAGGGACTTGCGGCCCGCACCGATCTGGTCGCCGGTGAAGACGTCGAACAGCCGCAGCGACTCGAGGAGTTCGCCCGCGCCCTCGCGCAGCGCCCGCTCCACGTCGGCGGCGGGCACGTTCTCCGCGACGACCAGCGCCACGTCCTGGGTCGCCACCGGGAAGGCCGAGATCCGGGGCGCCCGGACGGGGCCGTCGACGGCCCGTTCCAGGACGTCCAGCTCGACCTCCATGGCGCAGGTGCGCTCCGGCAGGTGGAGCGCCTTGACGACGCGCGGGTGCAGCTCGCCGGCGTGCCCGAGAAGGGTCTCCTCGCCGTTCACCGAGACGTACAGCGCGGCGCAGCGGCCCGGGTGCCACGGCGCGTGCCGGTCGGCGCGCACGGTGACCTCGACGCCCGCCTCGCGGGCGACGGTGCGGGCTGCCTCGACGGCGTCCGCCCAGTCCCCCGGGCGGCCCGCGCCCCACCAGCCGCTCTGCTCGCGGGCGCCCGCGAGGACGGCCGCGGCGTGGCGGGGCTGGCGCGGGAGCGCGGCGTCGAGCGCGGCGATCTCCTCGTCGGCGGGGCGGCGGTCGACGGGCAGCCGGGTGGCCTTCGCCCCGCCGTCGGCGGGCCGGAAGACGAGGCCGGTCTCGAAGAGCGCCAGGTCGTGGCTGCCCCGGCCGTCGTTGCGCCGCAGCGCGGCGAGCAGCCCCGGCAGCAGCGTGGTGCGCAGCGAGGGCTCCTCGTCGGAGAGCGGGTTGACGAGGTCGACGGTGCGGCGGCGGGCGTCGTCCGCGTCGAGCCCGAGCTGGTCGAAGACGCCGGCGCCGATGAACGGGTAGTTCAGGGCCTCGACGTATCCGGCTCCGGCGAGCGCCCGGCCGATGCGGCGGTGCAGCCGCTGGCGGTCGGTGAGACCGCGGCCGGACGGCGGCGTCGGGAGCGTGGAGGGGAGGTTCTCGTAGCCCTCCAGCCGGATGACCTCCTCGGCGAGGTCGTTGGGGTCGGCGAGGTCGGGGCGCCAGGACGGCACGGTGACGATCAGCTCGTCCTGTCCGTAGACGTCGCAGCCGACCTCCTGGAGTCGGCGCACGACGGTCTCGCGGCCGTACTCGACGCCGGCCACCCGGTCGGGGTGCGAGGCGGGCATCGTGATGGTGCGGGGCGCGCCGGGGGCGCAGACCTCGGTGACGCCGGCCTCGGCGGTGCCGCCGGCGAGCAGCACCAGCAGGTCGACGGTGCGCTGCGCTGCGGCGGCCGCGGCCTGCGGGTCGGTGCCGCGCTCGAAGCGCTTGGACGCCTCGGAGGACAGCTTGTGGCGCCGGGCGGTACGGGCGATCGCGATCGCGTCGAAGTGCGCCGCCTCGATGACGACCTCGGTGGTGCCGTGCGCGCCCTCCTGGGCGTCCGCGATCTCGGTGTTGGCGCCGCCCATGACGCCGGCGAGGCCGATCGGCCCGCGGTCGTCGGTGATGACCAGGTCCTCGGGGTCCAGGACGCGGACCGTGCCGTCGAGGGTGGTGAGCTTCTCGCCCGCCAGGGCGCGGCGCACCCCGATCGGCCCGTCGAGGCGGGTGCGGTCGTAGGCGTGCAGGGGCTGGCCGAGCTCCAGCATCACGTAGTTGGTGACGTCGACGGCGAGCGAGATCGGGCGCATCCCGGCCTTCTGCAGCCGGCGCTGCATCCAGATCGGGGAGCGGGCCTCGGGCTGGAGGCCGACGACGGTGCGCGCGGTGAACCGGTCGCAGCCGACCGGGTCGGCGACCTTGACCGGGTGGCCGAACGCGTTCGGCGCGGGCACGTCGAGGAGCGCCGGGTCGCGCAGCGGCAGGCCGTAGGCGATGGCGGTCTCACGGGCCACGCCGCGCAGGGACAGGCAGTAGCCGCGGTCCGGGGTGACGGCGATGTCCAGGACCTCGTCGACGAGCTGGAGCAGCTCGATGGCGTCGGTGCCGGCCTCGTGCTCCGGCGGCAGCACGATGATGCCGTGCGTGCCGTCGTCGCCCATGCCGAGCTCGTCGGTGGAGCAGATCATGCCGTGCGAGGTGCGGCCGTAGGTCTTGCGCGCGGAGATCGCGAAGTCGCCGGGCAGGACGGCGCCCGGGAGGACCACGACGACCTTGTCGCCGACGGAGAAGTTGCGGGCGCCGCAGACGATCTCCTGCGGCTCGCCGGTGCCGTTGGCGTCGCCGACGTCGACCGTGCAGAAGCGGATCGGCTTCTTGAAGCCCTCCAGCTCCTCGATGGTCAGCACCTGTCCGACGACCAGGGGGCCCTTGAGGCCGGCGCCGACCTGCTCGACCGTCTCGACCTCCAGGCCGACGGCGACGAGCTTGGCCTGTACGTCACGGCCGGTCTCCGTCGCCGGCAGGTCGACGTACTCCCGCAGCCAGGAAAGCGGGACACGCATCAGATCTCCATCCCGAACGGCCGGGTGAACCGGACGTCACCCTCGACCATGTCTCGCATGTCTTCGACGTTGTGGCGGAACATCAGCATCCGTTCGATGCCGAACCCGAAGGCGAATCCGCTGTACTTCTGGGGGTCGACGCCGCAGGCGGTGAGCACCCGGGGGTTGACCATGCCGCAGCCGCCGAGCTCGATCCAGCCCTCGCTGCCGCAGGTGCGGCAGGGGCGGTCCGGGTTGCCGACGGAGGCGCCGCGGCAGACGTAGCAGACCATGTCCATCTCGGCGGACGGCTCGGTGAACGGGAAGAAGTTCGGCCGCAGCCGGGTCTTCATGTCCGGGCCGAAGAGCGCCTGGACCATGTGGTCGAGGGTGCCCTTGAGGTCGGCCATGGTGAGGCCCTCGTCGACGGCGAGCAGCTCGATCTGGTGGAAGACCGGGGTGTGCGTCGCGTCGAGCTCGTCGGTGCGGTAGACGCGGCCGGGGCAGACGACGTAGACCGGGGGCTCGCGGTCGAGCAGGGTGCGGGCCTGGACCGGCGAGGTGTGGGTGCGCAGCACGATCCCGGACTCGTCCGTGTCGGCGCCGTCGGCGCCGCGGACGAAGAAGGTGTCCTGCATCTGCCGGGCCGGGTGGTCGGGCACGAAGTTCAGCGCGTCGAAGTTGAACCACTCGGCCTCGGCCTCGGGACCCTCCGCGACCTCGTAGCCCATGGCCACGAAGACGTCCGCGACGCGGTCCATGAGGGTCGTCAGCGGGTGGCGGGCGCCGGCCGGCACACGGTCGTACGGCAGGGTGACGTCGACCGCTTCCTCGACCAGCACACGGGCGTCCCGCTCGGCCTCCAGCTCCGCCTGGCGGGCGGCGAGGGCCTTGCTCACGGCGCCGCGGGCCTGGCCGACGCGCTTGCCGGCCTCGGCCTTCGCGTGCGGCGGCAGGGCGCCGATCTCGCGGTTGGCGAGCGCCAGCGGCGAGGTGCCCCCGGTGTGCGCGGTCTTCGCCCGGGCGAGCGCGTCGAGGTCACCGGCGGCGGCGAAGGCGGCGAACGCCTCGTCCCGCATGCGCTCGATCTCTTCCGGTTTCAGTGCCTCGACCTCGACTGGGTCGTACGACTTGTTCGGTGCCGACATCTCTTCCCGTGCTTCCGATTGGCTGGTACTGCTCTGAACCGGGGACGCCCCGGACCCCGGCGGCCCCGGCCCGACGGCTGGGAGAACGCAAAGGTGCCAAAGGACGAGTCTAAGGGGCGCGGGACGCCGGGACGGCCCGCGGGCCGTGCCGGGGCCTACCGGAGCCGGCCGCCGGGCCGTCCGGCGGCCGCTATCCGAGGTAGGCCGGGGCGCTCACCGGCAGGACGAAACGGAACTCGGCCCCGCCCCCGGGACCGCGCCCGACGGTGATCGCCCCGCCGTGGGCCTCGACGATGCCCTTGACGATGTACAGGCCCAGGCCCGTGCCGCCGCGCTTGCTGCCCCGCCAGAAGCGGGTGAAGACGCGGGCCATCGACTCCTCGGGGATGCCGGGTCCTTCGTCGCTCACGGTGACGGCTGTTCCCTTCTCGTCGCTGGTCTCGGCGGGGCCGGCGGGCGCCACGTCGATGGTGACGGTTCCCTCGCCGTGGCGCACCGCGTTTTCCAGCAGGTTGCCGAGGACCTGGTCGACCTTGTCCGGATCGGCCCAGACCGCGGGCAGCGGCTGGCAGGTGCGGACGAGGAAGCGGTCGGGGTCCTGGCCCTTCGCGGTGAGGGCCTGGACGTGCCGTTCGACGGCGGCGGAGAGGTCGACCGGCTGCCGGCGCAGCTCCAGCCGCCCGGAGTCGATGCGGGAGATGTCGAGCAGCTCGGCGATGAGCCGGGTGACGCGCCCGGCGTCGGCGTCGACGGTCTCCAGCATCAGGCGCTTCTGGTCGTCGGTGAACCGTTCCCACTTGGCGAGGAGGGTGGCGGTGAACCCCTTGACGGAGGTCAGCGGGGAGCGCAGTTCGTGGGCGACCGTGGCGATGAGCTCGGCGTGGCTGCGCTCGGTGCGGCGGCGGGCCTCGGTGCCGCGCAGGGACACCACCACGCGGCGCACCGGCCCGGCCGGGCGCTCGCGCACGTACCGCGCGGAGACCAGGACCTCGCGGCCGCCCGGCAGGAGCAGGTTCCGCTCCGGCTGGCCGGTGCGGGTGACGAGTCCGCCGTACGGGTCGGTCAGGGCCCACCAGCGGCGTCCCTTGAGGTCCTCCAGCGGCAGCGCCCGCTCCAGCGGGCGGCCGAGGGCGGCGGCGGGGGGCACGGCGGTGATCCGGGCGGCCGCGGCGTTGAAGCAGACGATCCGGCCGGTCTCGTCGGCGACGACGAGACCGTCGGGGAGGTCGTCGGGGTCGACGGCCGGGCGGAGGTCGCGGGGACCGGCGCCGGCGGCCGGCCGCTCCGCCGCGTCGGAGTCCTCGCGGGTGCGCACGACGGCGGTGTGTGGTCCGCGCGGCCTGTTCATGCCGACGCCCATATCCCTTATCCCACCTCTCGAACGCCAACCGGAGCAGTGGGCCCCCGGGCCCGTCACCCTACTAGCCGTCGGGGGCGGCGGCGACACCCCGCGGGAGCGCGGTCGCCGTGCGCCGCCCGGGGGCGACGCGGCCTTCTCCTCCGCCCGTGCGCGGGGCTCAGGGGCGGGCCCGCTGGGCCCGGGCGGAGGCGTACAGGCAGACGGCCGCCGCGGTCGCCAGGTTGAGGCTCTCCGCCCTGCCGTGGATCGGTACCCGTACGACGGCGTCGGCCAGCGCCCGGGTCTCCTCGGGGAGCCCCCACGCCTCGTTGCCGAAGACCCAGGCGGTGGGCCCGCCCATGGTCCCGGCGTCGAGTTCGTCGTCGAGGTCGTCGTCGCCCGCGCCGTCGGCGGCGAGGATGCGCACCCCCGCCTCCCGCAGGCCCCGGACCGCCTCCTCGACCGGGACGCCGACGGCGACCGGCAGGTGGAAGAGCGAGCCGACCGAGGCCCGGACGGACTTGGGGTTGTAGAGGTCCACCGAGGCGTCGGTGAGCACGACGGCGTCGGCGCCCGCGGCGTCGGCGCAGCGCAGCACCGTGCCGGCGTTGCCGGGGTCGCGCACGTGGGCGAGCACGGCGACCAGTTTCGGCCGCGCGGCGAGGATGGCGTCGAACGGGGAGTCGAGGAAGCGGCAGACGCCGATCAGGCCCTGCGGGGTGACGGTCTGGGACACGTCGGCGAGCACGTCGGCGTCCGCGAGGTGCACCCGGGCGCCGGTCGCGCGGGCGGCGTCGACGATGCCGGCGTAGCGCTCGGCGGCCTCGACGGTGACGAAGAGCTCGATCAGGGTGGGTTCGCCGTCGGCGCCGCGGTGTCCGACGGCCTCGCGCACGGCCTGCGGCCCCTCGGCGATGAACCTGCGCTCCTTGCCGCGGAAGTTGCGCTTGGCCAGCCGCCGGGCGGCGGTGACGCGCGGCGATCGCGGGGAGATCAGTTCGGGGGTGGCCATGGTCGGCGGCGGGCCTCTCTGCGTACGGAGGTGACGGGCGTACGGGACGACGGGGGTGCAACGCACCGGACCCGCAGGCGGCGGGCGCCTGCGGGTCCGGCTCGGCGAACGAGAGGTGCTGCCTGGATCAGGCGGCGGCCTTCGGGGCGTTGACGTCGCTCGGGAGGGCCTTCTGGGCCACCTCGACGAGGGCGGCGAACGCGTTGGCGTCGTTGACCGCGAGCTCGGCCAGCATCTTGCGGTCCACCTCGATGTTGGCGGCCTTCAGACCCTGGATGAGGCGGTTGTACGTCATGCCGTTCTGGCGGGCGGCGGCGTTGATGCGCTGGATCCAGAGCTGACGGAAGTCGCCCTTGCGCTTCTTGCGGTCGTTGTAGTTGTAGACGAGGGAGTGGGTGACCTGCTCCTTCGCCTTGCGGTACAGCCGCGAGCGCTGGCCCCGGTAACCGCTGGCCTGCTCCAGGATCGCCCGGCGCTTCTTGTGGGCGTTTACTGCGCGCTTGACGCGTGCCACTTGTCAACTCCTTGTAGCGGGGCCGTGGTTGGACTCACACGGCCCGGAAACGATTGGGTCCCGGTCGGGTCGGTGTCGCCGCCCCCGGGTTCCCCCGGGGCGGGCGCCGACTCACTTGCCGAGAAGCTTCTTGACCTTCTTGGCGTCGGCCGGGGCCAGCACGACCGTGCCGGTCAGCGAGCGGGTCTTCTTGGAGGACTTGTGCTCAAGAAGGTGGCGCTTGCCGGCGCGCTCGCGGACCACCTTGCCGGAGCCGGTGATCTTGAAACGCTTGCTGGCACCGCTGTGCGTCTTGTTCTTCGGCATCGCGCCGTTCTCTCCTCGTCAGTGGCGCCCCTCTCGGTGCGGGCACCGGACAGCAGGGGCGTCAGATCTTGGTGGGGTTTCCTGGGTGACCCGGGGCCGCCTGGAGGGCGGCCCCCGCGATCACGCCTCGGAAGGGTTCTCGCCCGGAGCCTGGGCGTTGTCGTCCGCGGCCGCGGAGCCGGGGGCGGAGCCCTGGCGTCCGGCCTTGCGGGCGGCCTGGGCCTCGCGGGCCTCGGCCATGGCTTCGGTCTTCTTCTTGTGCGGGCCCAGAACCATGATCATGTTCCGGCCGTCCTGCTTCGGGTTGGACTCGATGAAACCGAGGTCCTCCACGTCCGAAGCCAGCCGCTGGAGCAGTCGGAAGCCCAGCTCGGGGCGGGACTGCTCACGACCGCGGAACATGATCGTGATCTTGACCTTGTCGCCCTGCTTGAGGAACCGGACGACGTGACCCTTCTTGGTGTCGTAGTCGTGCGGGTCGATCTTCGGCCGGAGCTTCATCTCCTTGATGACCGTGTGCGCCTGGTTCTTGCGCGCCTCACGGGCCTTCATGGCCGACTCGTACTTGAACTTCCCGTAGTCCATGAGCTTGCACACGGGCGGACGGGCGGTCGCCGCCACCTCGACCAGGTCGAGGTCGTACTCCTGCGCGAGTTCCAGGGCCTTGGCAAGCGGAACAATCCCGACCTGCTCGCCGCTGGGACCGACAAGTCGCACCTCGGGAACGCGAATCCGGTCGTTGATGCGGGGCTCGGCGCTGATGGATCCTCCTCGGTAGCACCACGCGGCCGCCTGGCGGACAGCCACGTAACGTCTGTTTCGTCAGACCAACCGCTCAAGGACAAGAAAAATGCCCCGGACGGGACACAGGCGGGGCTCCTGGAAAACCGGAACACCGCCGCGGTCTGCCGCGGGGCGCATCGGGCGGATCCATCGTCCGTACGGAACGATGGGCACCGCCTGACCGGTGACCCGCTGTCCGGAGGACAGCCAGGTGGGAGATCGGAGCCTCCACTTGTGGGCCGGGCATATTTCTGCCCAGCCGGTCGTCACTCAAGGTTAGCAGCTCCGCGGGGCGGGCACCAACCGGCCGCGGATCCGCCGTCCCGGTGGTCCGCTCCCCGGGACGAGGCCGGGGCCCGAAGGGGCCTATCGTATGGCTCATGAGCGACACGACCTCCCCCACCGGCGCCCCGGATTCGTCCGGCGCCCCCGGCTTCGACGACATGGCCCGCGACATCGCGGAGGTGCCCGCGGTCGAGGTGATCGTGACGGTCGCGGTCAATCTGATGAGCGCCGCCGCCGTCAAGCTGGGGCTGACCGAGGAGGGCGACGAGCACAAGGACCTCGACGAGGCGCGCAAGCTGGTCCACGCCCTGGCCGGTCTGCTGGACGCGAGCGCGACGGAGATCAGCTCCTTCCACGCGGCCCCGCTGCGGGACGGCCTGAAGTCGCTGCAGCTCGCCTTCCGCGAGGCGTCGCTGGTGCCGGACGAGCCCGGTCAGGGCCCCGGCGAGAAGTACACCGGCCCGGTCTTCGGCTGACCCCTCCGCCCCCGTCCTCCGTCAACGTGAGCCCTCCTCCCCGGCCGGGGAGGAGGGCTCACGGCCGTACGGGCCGCCGCGGCGGGCGCCGAGGCGGAACACCTGCGCGCCGGGGGCTCAGCGCGTGAACAGGGCCTCGCCCGGCGCGGTCCCGTCGGCCGGGAGCACCGCCAGGTCCAGGCCGCGCACCAGGCGGGCGCGCAGCACCTCGTCCTCCGCCAGCCGCCGGGCCACCCGTCCGGCCGCCTCGGCGGGGTCCGCGCCGGGGTCGAGGACGAGGGCGAGGACGCCGTCGGCCCCGCCGGGGACCAGATGGGCGCGCCGCACGGCCGGGTCGGCGGCGACCGCGTCGCGCACCGCCGCGGTGACCGCGGGGTCGTCCAGCGGATCGGCGCTGGTGCGGCCCTCGGCGAGGGCGAGCAGCGCGGGGCCGGTCAGTTCGAACGCGACCGGGCCGGCCATGTCGAGGACCACGGTGTCCGCCTTCTCGTGCGCGGCGGCCCGCAGCGCCTGATGCAGCGGGACGGCGACGGGGCGGGCCTGCGGGTCCCAGCGGGCCAGCGAGTCGGTCGAGGTGAAGGCGGGCAGGGCGCGGCGGTCCCCCGCCACCAGGGTGGGGACGGCCATGTCGCTGGTCTTCTCGCGGCGGAGACCCTTGTGGCCCGCGCAGTGGGAGTCGCCCCCGGCCTCCTCCACCTCGCCGAGGACGGCGACGACGGGGACCAGGAGCCGGGCGCCCTGGAGTGCTTCGAGGACCGGGCCGACGGCCTCGCGGTCCTCGGCCCAGGCGGCGAGCGCCGCCGCGAGGGCGGGGTCGGCCGAGCCGTCGTCGTCGGAGTATCCGGGGTCCGGGATGTTCTTCAGCTCCACGGGGCGAGCGTAGTCCCTGCGGTTTCACGCCCCGGCGACAGGTCGGCGCACGGCCGCCCGCCGCCGGCGGATCACGCCCGGCGCCGGGCCCGGACCCATCCGCCGCCGCCCCGCCACAGCACCACGGCCAGGGCCAGCAGGACCACCCCGAGACCGCCCGCGGCGAGGGCGAGCCGACCCGTGGGCCTGCTGTCGTGGTGCTCGGGCGCGGGGCCGGGGCCGAAGTAGCGCTCGCGGTATCCGGCCCCGGTGGACTCGGTCCGCAGCCCGTCGGGGCGGAGCGCGGCGCCGGCCTCCAGCGCGGCGGCGGGGTCCACGATGCCGTACCCGCGGGCGTCGTCGTGTCCGGGGCCGGAGGCGCCGCGGGCGGTGTCGGCGAGCAGCCGCTTGATCTGGGCGGGGGTCAGCCCGGGGTGCGCGGAGCGCACCAGCGCGACCGCGCCGGAGACGAACGCGGCGGCGGCCGAGGTCCCCCACTCCACGTAGTACTGGCGGTCGGGGGCGGGGACGACGATGTCGACCCCGGGGGCGCTGACGGTGGTGTACCAGCGGCGGGTGGAGAAGGCGGCGTGGGTGCCGTACCGGTCGACGGCGGCGACGGCGATCACGCCGGGGTAGGCGGCCGGGTACGAGACGTGGTCGCCCTTCTCCCCGCCGTTGCCCGAGGAGGCGACGACGACGGCCCCCTTCTTCAGCGCGTACTGGATCGCGGCGTCCTCGCCCGCCTCGGGGTGGGCGGACTCGCTGTCGTCGCCGAGCGAGAGGTTGATGACGTCGGCGCCGTGGTCGGCGGCCCAGCGGATGCCGTCGGCGAGGGCGGCGCCCCGGGACTCCCGGGCCTCGGCGCGGGCCGGGTCGGAGGCTTCGAGGATCACCCGGACCGGGAGGATCTTCGCCTCGGGCGCCACCCCGAGCACTCCGTCGCCGCGGCCGGCGCCGTGTCCGCGGCCCGCGATGATGCCCGCCATCGCCGTGCCGTGCCGGGCCCAGGAGCGGTCGCCGCGGCGGGCGCCGAAGCCGATCATGTCCTTGCCGGGCAGCACCTGGCCGGCCAGGTCGGGGAGGCTGCCGTCGACCCCGGTGTCGACGACGGCGACGGTGATCCCCCGGCCCCGGGTGGTCCGCCAGGCCTCGTCGGTGTGCATCGCCTGGAGGCCCCACTGCTGGTCCCGTATGGCGTCGGCGCGGGCCGGGACGGCGGGCAGCAGCGTGAACGCGGCGGCGGCGCAGAGCGCGCCCAGGGCGCGGCGGCGGTGGCGGGCGCGGCGGCTCATCGCGGCTTCTCCGTGCGGTCGGTGACGGTCCGTCGCAGGTCGCGCTCGATCCGGTCGGCGAGGCCCGCGGCCTCGTGGCCGAGTCCGGCCTCGGCGACCGCGCCCGTCGCGTCGGGGGCGGTGGCCCGGTCCGCGGGCCGGGGGTCGGCGACGGGGCGTCCGTCGGCGAATCCGGAGACGGCGAACACGACGACGGGCAGCCCGTCCGGCACCCGGACGGTCCAGCTGGCGCGCTGGCGGTCGCCGAATCCGGCGGCGACCGTGCCGTCGACGGAGTAGGCGCGGGGCATCAGGTCGGCGCGGTGGTCGAGGCGCTGCTCGGCGAACCGGCGGCGCAGTGCCGTCATGGCCTCGGCGTCGCCCTCGGTGAAGACCGCCCCGACCGTGGTGACGGCGGAGGCGGTGGCGTCGGTGTAGGTGGCCCGCAGCAGCCGCGCGCAGCCGACCGGGCCCAGCACCCTGGTCAGCAGCGGGTCCAGGGCCGGCGCGCAGTCGCCGTCCGGGGCCGCGGCGACCCGGGTCCAGACCCGGTCGGCGCCGCCGGGTCCGGCTCCCCGGCCGTCCAGGGTGCGTGGGAAGAGGGTGTCCACGGGGACCTCGTGCCAGACGGAGCGCCCCACGGTGTAGGGGCTGCGGGCGACGGTGTCCGCGGAGGAGGAGCTGGTCAGCCAGGCGCCGGTGGCCGCGCCGCCGATCAGCCCGAGCCCGAGCACCACGCACGTCGCGGCGGTCGCGGTCCGGGCCGGGCGGCGGGCCCGGACGGGGCGCAGCCGGGTGGTGGTCTCGGCGGGCGTCTCGGGGAACGGCGGCCGGTACGCGTACGGTCCGCGGCCCGGGCAGGGCGGCGGGAACGGGACGGGCGGGACCGGGGTGACCGGCGGGACCGGCGGGACCGGGACGGACGGCGCGGCGGGGACGGCCCGCGGGGCCGGGCCGGGTGACGGGACCTGCGGGGCCGGGACGGCGGCCGGGCGGTGCGCCGGGGACGGGGGCGGCGGCGCGGCGGGCGGCGGGGTCTGCGCGCGCGGCGCGGCGGGCGGCGGGGCGGAGGCCGCGACGGGGTCCGGCTGGGGCCGTACGGGACCTCGGGGCGGGGCGGCGGGACGGGGCGGGACTGGAGGACGCTGCGCCTCGGTACTCATCCGCCCCCCTGATCCCATTCCGTACCGTGCGCGGATCGACGCCGCAGGCAGGCCCGTTGGTTCGCCGCGTGCCGTCACTCTACGGGGTGGCGGGGCCCTGGTGGGAGCAGGACGCCCGGCCATCGGGGAGATCCGCGCGGATCATCCCCCTACCCAGCGGTACGGAGGTCTGGCAAGCTGCGCCCATGACTGCCCGCGCCGTTGACCGGGCCCGTTACGACCGGGCCACCGCCCATCTGGACGCGCCGATCGCCGTCGTCGATCTGGACGCGTTCGACGCCAACGCCGACTACCTGGTGCGCCGGGCCGGCGGGAAGCCGGTCCGGGTGGCGAGCAAGTCCGTGCGCTGCCGGCCCCTGCTGGAACGGGTGCTGGCGCGGCCGGGGTTCGCCGGGATCATGTCGTTCACGCTGGCCGAGTCGCTGTGGCTGGCCGGGTCCGGTTTCGACGACGTGCTGCTGGCCTATCCGTCGGCCGACCGGGCGGGCTTCGCGGAGCTGGCGTCCGACCCGAAGCTCGCGGCGGCCGTGACGGTGATGGTGGACGACCACGCGCAGCTGGAGTTCATCGACGCGGCACGGGCCGGCGGCCGGGAGGAGATCCGGGTCTGTCTGGAACTGGACACCTCGCTGCGCCTGTTGGGCGGCCGGGTCCGGGTCGGCGCCCGGCGCTCGCCGCTGCGGACGCCCGACCGGCTGGCCGAGCTGGCGCGCTCGGTGGTGCGCAGGCCGGGTTTCCGGCTGGTGGGCCTGATGGCGTACGAGGGGCACATCGCCGGGGTCGGGGACGCGGTGGCGGGGCGTCCGCTGCGCTCGCGGGCGGTCCGGCTGATGCAGGCCACGAGCCGCAGGGAACTGGTCGTGCGGCGGGCCGAGTCGGTGCGGGCGGTGCGGGCGGTGGCCCCGGACCTGGAGTTCGTGAACGGCGGCGGCACCGGCAGCGTGCAGCACACGGCGGCGGAGCGGGCGGTGACGGAGGTCGCGGCCGGGTCGGGGCTGTTCGTCCCCCGGCTGTTCGACCACTACACGTCGTTCTCGGCGCGTCCGGCGGCCCTGTTCGCCCAGCCGGTGGTGCGCCGTCCCGGGGTCGGGGTGGTGACCGTGCTCGGCGGCGGCTACCCGGCGTCCGGTCCCGCGGGGCCGGACCGGCTGCCGGTCCCGTATCTGCCGGAGGGGCTGCGCTACGACCCGCAGGAGGGGCCCGGCGAGGTGCAGACCCCGCTGCTGGGCGCCGCGGCCGACGATCTGCTGATCGGCGACAAGGTGTGGTTCCGGCACGCGAAGGCCGGTGAACTGTGCGAGCGCTTCGACGCGTTGAGGCTGATCGAGGGAGACCGGGTGACGGCGACGGCGCCGACGTACCGGGGCGAGGGCCGCACGTTCCTCTGAGCGTCGCGGGGCGCCGCTCGGGCGGGGGCCTGGGGGGGGCGGCCCCCGCCGCCTGCTGTTCTGCGCCGTTCTACTGCGGGGTGACGTAGGCGGCGGAGATGCCTCCGTCGACGAGGAAGTCGGTGGCGTTGACGAACGAGGCGTCGTCGCTGGCGAGGAACGCGACGGCCGCCGCGATCTCCTCGGCGGCGGCGAACCGGCCGACCGGGATGTGCACCAGCCGGCGGGCCGCGCGCTCCGGGTCCTTGGCGAACAGCTCCCGGAGCAGCGGGGTGTCGACCGGTCCGGGGCACAGCGCGTTGACCCGGATGCCCTCCCGGGCGAACTGCACCCCGAGTTCGCGGGAGAGGGCGAGGACGCCGCCCTTGGAGGCGGTGTAGGAGATCTGGCTGGTGGCCGCCCCCATGACCGCGACGAAGGACGCCGTGTTGATGATCGAGCCGCGGCCCTGGCGGCGCATGTAGGGCAGGGCGGCCTTGCAGCAGAGGTAGACGGAGGTGAGGTTGACGTCCTGGACCCGCTTCCACGCCTCCAGGCCGGTGGTGAGGATCGAGTCGTCCTCGGGCGGGGAGATGCCCGCGTTGTTGAAGGCGACGTCGACGGATCCGTGGGCGTCGAACGCGACCGCGAAGAGCGCCTCGACCTGTTCGGGGTCGGTGACGTCGGTGCGCACGAAGGCGCCGCCGACCTCCTCGGCGGCGGCCCTGCCCGCCGCCTCGTCGATGTCGGCGCAGACGACGTGGGCGCCCTCCGACGCCAGCCGGCGCGCGGCGGCCAGGCCGATGCCGCCGGCGGCGCCGGTGACGACGGCGGTGCGGCCGTCCAGGCGGCGGCAGATGGGGGCGGGTCCGGTGCTGGTCATGTCGGCTCAGTCCTCCGTGCTGATGAAGACGTTCTTGGTCTCGGTGAACGCGGCGAGGGCGTCCGGGCCGAGCTCCCGGCCGAGGCCGGACTGCCCGAAGCCGCCGAAGGGGGTCCAGTAGCGCACGCTGGAGTGCGAGTTGACGGAGAGGTTCCCGGCCCGGACCGCCCGTGAGACGCGTAGCGCGCGGCCCACGTCCCGGGTCCAGACCGAGCCGGCCAGGCCGTACTCCGTGGCGTTGGCGAGCCGGACGGCGTCGGCCTCGTCCTCGAAGGGGAGGACGACGGCGACCGGGCCGAAGACCTCCTCGGTGGCGACCGGGGCGTCCGGGCGCACTCCGGTGAGGACGGTCGGCGGGAACCAGAAGCCGGGTCCGTCGGGCGCCTTGCCGCGGATCGCCGCCGCGCCGTCCGGCACATGGCCGCGCACCCGGTCGCGCTGTTCCCGGGAGATCAGCGGTCCCATCTGGGTGCGCTCGTCGGACGGGTCGCCCACGACGACGGATTCGATCGCGGGGGCGAGGAGTTCGAGGAAGCGGTCGTACGCGGTCCGCTGGACGAGGATGCGGGTGCGGGCGCAGCAGTCCTGGCCCGCGTTGTCCAGGAACGCCATGGGGGCGGCGGCCGCCGCGGCCTCGACGTCGGCGTCGGCGAAGACGATGTTGGGGCTCTTGCCGCCGAGTTCGAGGGTGAGCCGCTTCACCCGGCCGGCGCATCCGGCCATGATCCGCCGGCCGGTGCGGGTGGAGCCGGTGAAGACGATCTTGGCGACGCCGGGGTGCCCGACCAGGGCCTCGCCGGTGACGGCGCCCGTGCCGGGCAGCACCTGGAGGAGGTGTTCGGGCAGTCCGGCCTCCAGGGCGGTCCGGGCCAGCCGCAGGGCGGTGAGCGGGGTGGTCTCGGCGGGTTTGAGGAGCACGGCGTTGCCGGCCGCGAGGGCGGGGGCGAAGCCCCAGGCGGCGATCGGCATGGGGAAGTTCCAGGGCGCGATCACCCCGACGACGCCGAGGGGTTCGAGGAAGGTGACGTCGAGGCCGCCGGGCACCGGGATCTGCCTCCCGGCGAGGCGTTCCACTCCCCCGGCGGCGTAGTCGAGCAGGTCGCGTACGTTGCCGGCCTCCCAACGGGCGTTGCCCAGGGTGTGTCCGGCCTCCCGCACCTCCAGCCGGGCCAGTTCCTCGGCCTCGGCGTCGACGGCGGCCGCGAAGCGGCGCAGCAGCCGGGCGCGGTCGGCGGGGGCCAGGGCGGCCCAGGTGCGCTGGGCGGCCTCGGCCCGTCCGACGGCCGCGTCCACCTCGGCGACGGTGGTGGACGGGACGGTGGCGAGGAGTTCCTCGGTCGCCGGGTCGAGTACGCGGTGTTCCGAGGGCTGGTCGAGTACGCGGTGTTCCGCGGGCCGGTCGGGGGCGGGGCGTCCCGGGGGCTGGTCGGGCAGGGGCACGGGGGGCCTCACAGACGTTCGAAGGAGCGGCGGAGTTCCCAGTCGGTCACGGCCGCGTCGAAGGCGTCGAGCTCGACGCGGGCCATGTTGCGGTAGTGCGCGACGACGTCGTCGCCGAAGGCGGCCCTGGCCACCTCGCCGCGCTCCCAGAGGTCCGCGGCCTCGCGCAGGGTGGTCGGCACGTGGTCGTAGCCGGCGGTGTAGGCGTTGCGCGCGCAGGGCTCGGGGAGTTCGAGGCCCTTCTCGATGCCGTGGACGCCGGCCGCGACCATCGCGGCGACGGCGAGGTACGGGTTGACGTCGCCGCCGGGCAGCCGGTTCTCGAAGCGCAGCGAGCGGCCGTGGCCGACGACGCGCAGCGAGCAGGTGCGGTTGTCGTGGCCCCAGGCGACGGCGGTCGGGGCGAAGGAGCCGGGCTGGAAGCGTTTGTAGGAGTTGATGTTCGGCGCGTACAGGAGCGAGAACTCGCGCAGGGTGGCCAGCTGGCCGGCGAGGAAGTGGCGCATCACCGGGGACATCCCGCCGTCCTCGCCGGCCATGGCGCCGCGCTCCGGGTCCTCGGTGGACCTGAGCGAGAGGTGGATGTGGCAGGAGTTGCCCTCGCGTTCGTTGAACTTCGCCATGAAGGTGAGCGCCACGCCCTCCTGGGCGGCGATCTCCTTGGCCCCGGTCTTGTAGACGGCGTGCTGGTCGCAGGTGACCCGGGCCTCGTCGTAGCGGAACACGATCTCGTGCTGCCCGGGGTTGCACTCGCCCTTGGCGGACTCGACGGTGAGGCCCGCGGCGGCCATCTCGTTGCGGATGCGGCGCAGTAAGGGCTCGACGCGGCCGGTGCCGAGGACGGAGTAGTCGACGTTGTACCGGTTGGCCGGGGTGAGGTCGCGGTAGTTGCGGTCCCAGGCCTGTTCGTAGGTGTCCCGGAAGACGATGAACTCCAGCTCGGTGCCGACGTGGGCGGTGTAGCCGTGCCCGGCGAGGCGCGCCAGCTGGCGGTCGAGGATGTACCGGGGCGAGGCGGCGACCGGGGAGCCGTCCGTCCCGGTCAGGTCGGCGATGACCAGGGCTGTGCCCTCGTTCCAGGGGGTCCGGCGGAGGGTGGCCGGGTCGGGGCGGAGGGCGAAGTCGCCGTAGCCGTTCTCCCAGGAGGACAGCGCGAACCCGTCGACGGTGTTCATCTCGGTGTCGACGGCGAGCAGGTAGTTGCAGGCCTCGGTGCCGTGCTCCAGGACCTCGTCGAGGAAGTGGCGGGCGGCGAACCGCTTGCCCTGGAGCCGCCCCTGCATGTCGGGGAAGGCCAGGACGACCGTGTCGATCTCGCCGTCTCCGACCAGGGCGCGCAGCTCCTCGATGCCGAGCGGTGCCGTCGGGTCTGCCACGGGACACTCCTCCTTCGGTCAGGCCGGAAGGCTTAAGGTATGTGAGTGAACCATTGATTGGGAAGGGAACACGGGGCGTGGCCGAGGAAATCGAGTTCGCCGACCGTCTGCCGCCCGTGCTCCGTCCGGTCCGGGCGGGCAACGGTTTCGAGGAGGCGCTGGAGCAGATCCTCCAGGTGGTCCGGCTGGGCCTGGTGCCGGGCGGCGGGCGGCTGCCGGCCGAGCGGGAGCTGGCGGAGCTGCTGGGGATCAGCCGGGTCACGCTGCGCGAGGCGCTGAAGGTGCTGCACGACCAGGGGCTGGTGGAGAGCAGGCGCGGGCGGTACGGCGGCACGTTCGTGCTGCCGCGCACCGGCGGGGCGGGCGAGGCGGAGCTGCGCCGGAAGGTGGAGTCGGTCGACATCGAGGACGTGCTGCGCTTCCGCGAGGTGCTGGAGACCGGCGCGGCCGGGCTCTGCGCCGAGCAGGGGCTGACGGACGCGGGGGCGAAGCGGCTGCGCGCGGCCCTGGCGGCGACGCACGAGGCGCCCCTGCCCGAGTACCGCAGGCGCGACACCCTGTTCCATCTGACCCTGGCCGAGCTCTCCGGCTCCCCCTCGCTCACCGCTCAGTACGCGGCGGTCCGGGCCACCGTGAACGACCTGCTGGACTGCATACCGCTGCTGGTGCGCAACCTGGAGCACTCCCAGCACCAGCACACCAGCGTCGTCGAGGCGGTGCTGGACGGGGACGCGGAGGCGGCGCGCGCCGTGGCCCGCGAGCACTGCGACGGCACGGCGGCGCTGCTGCGCGGGTTCCTGGCCTGACGGCCCGCGGGCCCGCCGCGGGTCGCGGACCCGTCAAGCCCTGCGGGCCCACCCGACCCCAAAGGTATTCTCTGCCACCATTGCGAACTGGATCCGCCCGCCCAGGGGGGCGGCCGACCGGAGGAACGTCCCATGTCCGAACCTCTCATCGGCGTTTCCACCTATTTGGAGCCCACGGCCCGCTGGGGGGTGTGGGAGCTGCCCGCCGCTCTCCTCCCGGCCGCCTATCCGCGCATGATCCAGCGGTCCGGCGGGCTGGCCGTGCTGCTGCCGCCGGACGCCCCGGGCCGGGCCGCGACCGCCGTGGCCCGGCTGGACGGTCTGGTGCTCGCGGGCGGCGCGGACGTGGAGCCGTCGTTGTACGGCGCGGAGCGCGACTTCCGCACCGGCCCGCCGGCGCGGGAGCGCGACGTCTGGGAGACGGCCCTGATCCGGGCCGCGCTGGAGTCCGGCACGCCGCTGCTGGGCGTCTGCCGGGGCATGCAGCTGCTCAACGTGGCGCTCGGCGGCACCCTGACCCAGCACCTCGACGGGCACGGCGGCCCGCTGGGCGCGGCCGGCGTCCTCGGCTCGCACCCGGTCGTGCCGGTGCCGGGGACGCGCTACGCGTCGATCGTGCCGGAGGAGAGCGACGTCCCCACGTATCACCATCAGTGCGTACAGCGGCTGGCCCCGGGGCTGACGGCCTCGGCGCACACCGCGGACGGCACGGTCGAGGCGGTCGAACTGCCCGGCTCCCCCTGGGTGCTCGGGGTGCAGTGGCATCCGGAGATGGGCGAGGACCTGCGGCTGTCCCGGGCGCTGGTGGCGGCGGCCTCGGCGTCCCGCCCGATCCCGGCCCGTACGCCGGCGGCGGACCTGGCGTCGCTCCGCCGGACGGGCGGCTGACCGGCCCCCGCGAGCCGGACGGCGCCCGTCGGCCGACACCTCCGGGACCGGACGACGCCCCCGGGGCCGGACGACGCCACGGGGCCGACCGGCGAGCGCGGCCAGACCCGCCCCCGGCCCACCCCCAGCCCGGTGCGCCCAGGCCGGTCCCGGTCGCCCTTGGTCGCCCAGGCCCCGGCCGGTCCCGGTCGCCCCCGGCCGGTCCCGGTCGCCCCCGGCCGGGCCCGGTCGCCCCCGGCCGGGCCCCGGAGATCCGGGCCGCAGGGGTCCGGTTCACTCCGGCGCGGCGCCCCGAGCGGTCAGGGACAGCAGGTCGCGGGCGGGCCCGGTCGGGCGGTGCCCGGCGGGCCACACCGCGCGCAGCTGGCGCCGCAGCCGCATGCCGCCGAGCGGGATCTGCACCAGGCGGCGGGCGGACAGCTCCTCCCCCAGCGCCAGTTCGCTGAGCACGCACGGCCCGGCCCCGCTCTGGGCCGCGCCCTTCACCGCGGTCGTCGAGGAGAGTTCGAGCAGCGGCTCGGCGAGTCCGCCGTGCACGGCCAGGGCCGCGTCCAGGACCTGGCGGGTCCCGGAGCCCTGCTCACGCAGCACCAGCGGGGTCGCGGCCAGTTCGCGCGGGGTCAGCGGCGCACGGCGACGGGCCCACGCGTGGGACGGGGCGACGGCCACGACGAGGCGGTCATGGGCGATGACGGTGCCGTCGAGCCCCGCGGGCACCGACAGCCCCTCGACGAAACCGAGGTCGGCCTCCCCGCCGAGCAGCCGTCCCGCGACCGCCGCGGAGTTCCCGGCGATCAGCGACACCGCGGTGTCCGGCCGCTCGGCGCGCAGCGAAATCAGCCAGCCCGGCAGCAGGTACTCGGCGATGGTCATCGAGGCGGCGATCCGCAGCCGGGAGTCCCGCCGGTCGCGCAGCGCCTGCGTGCCGGCGTCGAACGCCTCGGCCGCCTCGACGACCCGGCGCGCCCAGTCGGTGACCAGCGCGCCCGCGTCGGTGAGCCGGGAGCCGCGCGGCGAACGCTCCAGCAGGGCCAGCCCCAGCTGCCGTTCCATGGACCGGACGCGGGCGCTGGCGGCGGGCTGGGAGACGCCGAGCTCGCGGGCCGCCCGGCCCAGGCTGCCGTGCCGGGCGACGGCGAGCAGCAGCTCCAGCGCTCCGAGATCGGGAACCCGGTGGGAGAGCGGAACACGCACGTCAACGGCCATAAAGCCAGCTTATGACCTCATAGGGACGGAGTCCCTGGTGGGCCCGGGCGAGGCCGCCGAGAATCGTGGCATGGCCATCTATTCCCAGCCCCGGCAGTCCCCGGCGCCGCCCTCGGCGTCACGCCCGACCGCTCAGTCCCTCCCCCGTCTGCGGCACATCGGTCCCAACTGGTACGCCAGTGTCATGGGCACCTCGATCGTGGCCAGCGCGGGGGTCGCGCTGCCGGTGGACGTGCCGGGGCTGCGGGGCGCCTGCACGGTGGTGTGGGCGCTCGCGACGTTGATGCTGGCCGTCGTGCTCGTGGCCCGCGCCGGGCACTGGGCCGCCCACCGCGACCAGGCGCGCACCCATCTGCTGGATCCCGCCGTCGCCCCGTTCTACGGCTGTCTGTCGATGGCGCTGCTGGCCGTCGGGGGGTCGACGATGGTGGTCGGCCGGGACGTCATCGGGCACGGGGCGGCGGTGGCCGTGGACGCGGTGCTCTACTCGGCGGGCACGGTGATCGGGCTGGCCGCCGCGGTCGCGATCCCGTACCTGATGGTGGCGCGGCACCGGATCGAGGCGGGCAACGCCTCGCCGGTGTGGCTGCTGCCGGTGGTGGCCCCGATGGTCTCCGCGGCGCTGGGCCCGCTGCTGCTGCCCGAGCTGCCCGCCGGGCAGTGGCGGGAGGCGGCGCTGCTGGCCTGCTACGCGATGTTCGGGCTGAGTCTGCTGGCCACGCTGGTGATGCTGCCGCTGATCTTCGCCCGGCTGGTGCACCTCGGTCCGCTGCCGCTCGCGCTGACGCCCACCCTGTTCCTGGTACTGGGGCCGCTGGGCCAGTCGACGACGGCGGTCAACCAGCTCGCCGACGTGGCGAAGGGTGCGGTCCCGGCGCCGTACGCGGCGGGCTTCGAGACGTTCGCCGTGCTCTACGGGGTGCCGGTGATGGGCTTCGCGCTGATGTGGCTGGCCCTGGCCGCCGCACTGGTGGTGCGGGCCGCGCGCAACGGCATGACCTTCGCCATGACGTGGTGGGGCTTCACCTTCCCGGTCGGCACGTGTGTCACGGGCGCGGCGGGGCTGGCCCGGCACACCGGGCTGACCGCGTACACCTGGCTGGCCGTCGGGCTGTACGCGCTGCTGGTGACGGCGTGGGCGGTGGCCGGGCTGCGGACGCTGCGCGGGCTGCTCAGCGGAGCGCTGCTCGCAGCGCCGCAGGCGCCCGCACCAGTGACGGCCCGTACCACGTGAGGTACCGCCCGTCGACGAGTGCGGCGGGCAGCGCGGGGAACGCTTCGGGGCCGTCGTCCGCGGTGAAGCGGTACGGCTCGTCCGGCAGCACCACCAGGTCGGCGCCCGCCGCGTTGAGCCGGTCCAGCGGAATGCGGGGGTAGCGCTCGGCGTGGCCGGCGTAGACGTTCTCGACGCCGAGCCGGGACAGCAGGTCGCCGGCGAAGGTGTCCCGGCCCAGCACCACCCAGGGCCTGCGCCACACCGGCACGAGCGCGCGGCGCGGGGCCCGGGGCGGCGGCAGCGCGGCCCAGGCGGCCTCCGCCTCGTCCAGCCAGCGCGGACGGGGCAGGCCGCAGGCGGCTCCCAGCACCCGCTCCAGCTCCTCGAATGCCTGGTCGAGGGTGCGGATCTCGGTGACCAGGACCTCCGTCCCGGCGGCCCGGAGCGCCGCGAGGTCCGGTGCGCGGTTCTCCTCCTCGTTGGCGACGACCAGGTCGGGCCGCAGCGCGAGGACCGCCGCCACGTCGGGGTTCTTGGTGCCGCCGACGCGGGCGGCGGTCAGGCCGGCCGGGTGGGTGCACCAGTCGGTGACGCCGACCAGCCGACCGGGGGCGGTGACGGCGACGGCCTCGGTGAGGGACGGGACCAGGGAGACGACGCGCACGGCCGGCCCCCTCAGCGGCGCGGGTCGACGGTGGCGTCGATGTGCTCGGCCACCGCGACGACCAGCAGCCGGGTGTCCGGCGTCGTGGCCCGCCAGCGGTGCCGCACCCCGCCGGACAGGAACAGCGTGTCGCCCTCCTCCAGCCGGTGGGCCCGCCCCTCGGCCTCCACCTCGGCGGCGCCCCGCACCACGTACATCACCTCGTCGTTGCGGTGCTGGAACTCGCGTCCGAGGTCGAGCTCGCCGGTGAACTCCAGGGCGCTGAGCTGGTGGCGCCCGCGCACCACCCGGCGCACCCCCTCGTCCCCGGGGCCGCCGTCGCTCCCGGCCGCCCGCACGACCTCGACGGCGCGCGCCGAGTCCGCGGCGGCGCGCAGCCGGGCCGTGGTGGTCTCCAGGGCGCGGGCGACCCGGTCCAGGGACCGGGTGCTGGGCCGTGCCCGCTCGTTCTCGATCTGGCTGAGGAACGGCACGGACAGGCCGCTGCGGGTCGCGACCACGGCCAGCGTGAGCCCCAGGGACCTGCGCCGCCGCCGGATCGCGGCGCCCACGCGGAGTGCTTCCTTCTCGTCCATGTGCGGCTCCCTCCCGACTCGTCATCCTTCCGGTTGTCGGCACATTCCGCACATGAATGCGCGAGATCGGCCGGTTAGGGCCTCTCCGATCGTCCCCCGGAGGGCGGCGCGCGGCTTCCGGACAGCCGGGAAGGGGCGGGCCGCCGTCGGCGGGCCCGCCCCTTCCCCCGTTCCTCCACGTCCCGGGGGTCACGCGTCCCGGGCCGTGCTCCCCGCGCCTACTGCGGGGCCATGGTGTCCACGATGCCGGGGTTCTCCTGCATCCAGGACTTGACGGCCTCCGCCTCGTGGCCTGCGCCGCGCTTCTGGATCTCGTTCTCCAGGCCGGCGAGCTGGTCCTCGCTCAGCTTGAAGTTCTTGAACCACTTCGCCAGGCGGGGGTACTGCCGCGGGAAGTCCTCGCTGGCGATGGTGTGCAGCCGGTCGCCGTCGCCGAAGGCCTTCTCGGGATCCGCCAGCTTGGTCATGCCGAACTCGTTGTAGGCCCAGTGCGGGGTCCACAGCAGCACCGCGATGGGTTCCTTCTTGGCGTACGCGCGCTTCAGCTCGGCCAGCATGCCCGGCGTCGAGGAGTCGACGACCTGGTACTCCTTGTCCAGGCCGTACGTCGGCAGGACGTTCTTCTTGAGGTTCTCCATGGTGGCGGTGCCCGGCTCGATGCCGATGATCCGGCCCTTGAACCGCGACGCCTTGCCCTTGAGATCGGCGAGGGACTTGACGTCCTTCACGTAGGAGGGCACCGCGACCTCGATGGAGGTCGGGCCGTACCAGGAGCCGAGGTCGGTCAGCCGGGAGCCGTACTTGTCCCAGTAGTTCTTCTGGGTGTACGGCAGCCAGCCGTCGAACTGCACGTCGATCTGGCCCCGGGACATCGCGGTGTACATCGGGCCGACCTCGAACTGCTTCAGGTTGACCTTGTATCCGCGCTCCTCCAGGACGGCCTTCCACAGGTAGGTGGCGGCGATGTCCTCCTCCCAGGGGAACCAGGCCATCTCGACCGGGCGGGCGCGCTCGTCCTTGCCGTGCGCGCCCTCGGCCGTGCCGCTGCCGACCGGGGTCCACTTGTCGGCGACGCCGGGGTTGGCTTTCAGCCAGGTCCGGACGGCCTGCTGCTCGTTGCCGGAGCCGGCCTTCTGGATCTCCGCCTCCAGGCTGGTGAGCTGGTCCTCGGTCATCCGGAAGTCCTTGAGCCAGCCGCCGACCTCGGGGTTGTCGGCGGAGAAGCCCTTGCGGGCCAGGGTGTGGACGCCGTCGCCCTTGCCCCAGAGGCCCTTGGGGTCCTTGAGCTTGGTCAGCTCGAACTGGTTGTACGCCCAGTGCGGCGACCAGAGCGGGACGACGATGGGTTCCTTCTTGGCGTACGCGCGCTTCAGCTCGGCCAGCATCGACGGGGTGGAGCCGTCGACGACCTTGTACTCCTTGTCCAGGCCGTAGCCCGGCAGGATCTTCTCCTTGAGCAGCCCCATCTCGCCGGCGCTGGGCTCGATGCCGACGATCCGGCCCTTGAACCGCGACGCCTTGCCCTTGAGGTCCTCCAGGGACTTGACGTCCTTCATGTACGCGGGGACGGCCAGCTCCAGGGAGGTGGGGCCGTACCAGGAGCCCAGGTCCTCCAGGCGGTCCTGGTACTTCTTCCAGTACTGGGCGTGGGTGACCGGGAGCCAGGAGTCGGTCTCGAAGTCGATCTGCCCGCCGGCCATGCCGGTGTAGAGGGCGCCGGCCTCGTACTGCTTGACGTCGACCTGGTAGCCGCGCCGCTCCAGCATCTCCTTCCAGAGGAAGGTGGAGGCGATGCCCTCGTCCCACGGGATGTAGCCCATGCTGATCTTCTTGCCGGCGCCCGGCTTCGCGGCGTCGGCGGCGGTGTCCTTGCCCGCGCCGCCGGAGCCGAAGAGGCCCATGCCGCCCGCGACGAGCGCGAGCACCACGATGCCGACGACCGCGACGACGGGCTGCGGGCGGTGGTTCCAGATCTTCAGGCCGCCGGCCATCGCCTGCGCCTTCGCCACGGCGCGGCGGGCGAGCGGGGAGACCTCGCGGCCCAGCGCGCCGGTCATCCGGTCCAGGTACATCGCCACGATGACGATGGAGACGCCCGCCTCGAAGCCGAGGCCGACGTCGACGTTGCCGATGGCCCGGTAGACGGCGCCGCCGAGGCCGCCGCCGCCGACCATGCCGGCGATGACCACCATGGACAGGCCCAGCATGATGACCTGGTTGACGCCCGCCATGATCGTGGGCAGCGCGAGCGGCAGCTGCACCCTGAGCAGGGTGTTGCGCCGGGTGGTGCCGAACGCCTCGGCCGCCTCGACCAGCTCGCCGTCGACCTGGCGGATGCCGAGCTCGGTCATCCGGACGCCCGGGGGCAGCGAGAAGATGATGGTGGCGATGATGCCGGGGACCACGCCGACGCCGAAGAAGATGACGCCGGGGATCAGGTAGACCATGGCGGGCATGGTCTGCATGAAGTCCAGGACGGGCCGGGTCACCGCGCTCACGGCCTTCGAGCGGGACGCCCAGATGCCCAGCGGCACGGACAGCACCAGCGCGATGATGGTGGCGACGAGCACCAGGGTGACGGTGTCCATGGCCTCGTCCCACAACTCGACGGAGTCGATGAGGAGGAAGCCGGCGAAGGCGAGGAGGCCGGCGAGCAGACCGCGCAGCCACCAGGCGACGACCGCGACGATGCCCGCGAAGATCAGCGGGGAGGGCGCGGAGAGCACGGCCGCGATGCCGTCGAACATGCCGCTGACGACGGCGCTGATCGCGTCGAACAGCCAGGCCAGGTGGGCCTGCAGCCAGTCGACCGCGGAGTCGACCCAGTCGCCGAGGGGAAGCCTAGGCATGGGCCACCTTCTTCGTGGCGGCGCCGGGCCGGACGTCCCGCGGGGCCTCGGCGGGGGTCATCGGCTCACCGAGGACGGCGAGCAGCCGGGCGCGCGGGACGACGCCGACGAGCTTGCCCTTCGCGTCGGTGACGGCGACGGCGACCCCGCTCCGGGAGCAGGGGGTGAAGAGCTCGACGATCGGGGTGGACTCGTCGACGGTGGCCGGGGCCTCCCGCAGGACGTCGTCGGGGCAGCGCAGTTCCTTGCCGTCGTCCGTGCGGGTGCCCATCACGGTGTGCGGCTCGGCCATGATGGCGCCGGCGGTCAGCACCCGGGTGCGGTCCACGTCCTGGGTGAAGGAGGCGACGTAGTCGTTGGCCGGGGTGACGAGGATGTCCTCGGCGGTGCCCAGCTGCACGATCCGGCCGTCCCGCATCACGGCGATGCGGTCGCCGAGGCGCATGGCCTCGTTGAGGTCGTGGGTGATGAAGACGATGGTCTTCTTCAGCCGCTTCTGCAGTTCGAGCAGCTGGTCCTGCATGTCGCGGCGGATCAGCGGGTCGAGGGCGCTGAAGGACTCGTCCATCAGCAGCAGATCGGCGTCGGTGGCCAGGGCGCGGGCCAGGCCGACCCGCTGCTGCATGCCGCCGGACAGCTCGTCGGGCCAGGACTTCTCCCAGCCGGCCAGGCCGGTCAGTTCGAGCGCCTCGGCTGCGCGCGTCTCGCGCTCGGCGCGCGGCACGCCCTGGACCTCCAGGCCGTACGCGGCGTTCTCCAGCACGCTCCGGTGGGGGAAGAGAGCGAAGTGCTGGAACACCATGCTGATCTTGGAGGAACGGACATGGCGCAGCTCGGCGGGGCTCAGGGAGGTCAGGTCCTGGCCGTCGAAGAGCACGCGTCCGGCTGTGGGCTCCAGAAGTCCGTTGAGCATGCGCAGCAACGTGGACTTCCCGGACCCGGACAGACCCATCACGACGAAGATCTGCCCCGGTTCGACGCTGAACGAGGCATCGATCACCGCTGCGGTCGTTCCGTCGGCGCGGAGCTCGTCACGGTCGGCGCCGTCCTCGAGCTTTCGCACTGCTTGATCGGGTCGTCTACCGAACACCTTGTACAGGTGTTCGGCTTGCAGCCTTGACACATACACCTCGCGCGTTGAACCGAAAAACGGTCTGCCACCCCCTTCGGCAGACCGTGGAGCGGCACGGATTCGGTCCGCATGGCACGTGCACTGGTTGAATCTGCTACGTGTTCCGCTCCGGCTGCGCGCCTGCCCGGGCTTACACGAGCCAAACGCAAGAGTGATTCAGGTCACATATGAATGAGGTGTGCCGTGTGGACGTGGCCGGGACGCACGGTGTAGGCCGCACGGGCGGACCCGGCGCACCGCCCCCCGTCTCGCCCCGACCCGGACCCCGGCGCCCCCTCGCCCGGCTGCCCGTCCGGCCGACGGCCGGCGTCGGCGGGGTGCGGCATCATCGGGGTGTGACGCGACGACTGATGCTCCTGGACACCGCCTCCCTCTACTTCCGCGCCTACTTCGGGGTCCCCGACTCGGTGCGCGCGCCGGACGGGACGCCGGTCAACGCCGTGCGCGGGCTGCTCGACTTCATCGCGCGCCTGGTACAGGACCACCGCCCCGACGACCTGGTGGCCTGCATGGACGCGGACTGGCGGCCGCACTGGCGGGTGGAGCTGATCCCCTCGTACAAGGCGCACCGGGTGGCGGCGGAGACCGCCGAGGGCCTGCCCGACGAGGAGGAGACCCCCGACACCCTGGCCCCCCAGGTGCCGGTGATCGAGGACGTGCTGGACGCGCTCGGCATCGCCCGGGTCGGCGTCGCGGGCTACGAGGCGGACGACGTGATCGGCACGCTCGCCCTGCGGGCCACCGGACCGGTGGACATCGTCACCGGCGACCGGGACCTCTACCAGCTGGTCGACGACGCCCGCGGGGTGCGGGTCCTCTACCCGCTGAAGGGCGTCGGCTCGCTCCAGGTCACCGACGGGACCTGGCTGCGGGAGAGGTACGGGGTGGACGGCTCCGGCTACGCCGACCTGGCGCTGCTGCGCGGCGACCCCAGCGACGGCCTGCCCGGGGTGCCCGGCATCGGCGAGAAGACCGCGGCGAAGCTGCTGGACGCTTTCGGCGACCTGGCCGGGATCATGGCCGCGGTCGACGACCCGGCCGCCCGGCTGACCCCCTCGCAGCGCAAGCGGCTCGACGAGGCGCGCGACTACGTGGCGGTCGCCCCGAAGGTGGTCCGCGTCGCCGGGGACGTGCCCCTGCCGGGCTTCGACCCCGCGCTGCCCGCCGCGCCGCGCGACCCGGCCGCCCTGGACGCCCTCGCGAAGCGGTGGGGCCTGGGGGGCTCGCTGCAGCGCCTGCTCTCCGCGCTGCGCGTCTGACGCCGCGCACGCCGAGATGCTAACTTAGGTAAGCCTAAGCACATCGCATCAGGGGAGAGACTCGTGGCAGAGCGACCGGCACGGCAGGCACCCAGGGCGCAGTGGGCCGAGGTGCTGCGCACCGAACGGATCTCCCCGCACATGGTGCGGGTGGTGTTCGGCGGCGACGGGCTCGACGGCTTCGAGCTCTCCGGCTGCACCGACCACTACGTCAAGATCTGCTTCGCGCCCGAGGGCGCGGACTACCCGCACCCGTTCGACATGGCCCGCATCCGCGAGGAGCAGCCGCGGGAGCTGTGGCCGACCACCCGGACCTACACGGTCCGCTCCTGGGACCCGGCCGCCCGGGAGCTGGCCATCGACTTCGTGGTCCACGGCGACGAGGGCCTCGCCGGGCCCTGGGCGCTCCGGGCGGTCCCGGGCGAGCGGATGACGCTCCTCGGCCCCGGCGGGGGGTACGCCCCGGACGCCTCGGCGGACTGGCATCTCCTGGTGGGCGACGAGAGCGCCCTCCCGGCGATCGCCGCCTCGCTGGAGCGGATGCCGGCGGGCGCCGTGGCGCACACCTTCGTGGAGGTGGCGGACGCCGCGGACGAGCAGAAGATCGTGACGCCCGACGGGGTGGCGGTGACCTGGCTGCACCGCGGGGAGCGGCCGGTCGGCGAGGCGCTGATCGCCGCGGTCACGGCGCTGGAGTTCCCGGCGGGCGAGGTCCAGGCGTTCGTGCACGGCGAGGCGGGCTTCGTGAAGGAGATCCGCCGCCATCTCCGCCTGGACCGCGCGGTCCCGCTCTCCCGGCTGTCGGTCTCCGGGTACTGGCGGCTCGGCCAGAACGACGAGGCCTGGCGTTCGGTCAAGCGCGAGTGGAACGCCCGGGTGGAACGCGAGCAGGAGGGCGCGGCCGCCTGACGCCGCCCGCCCGTGCGCGCCCCGGCCCCGGCCGGGGCGCCCGCGTTTCCGGGACCGGCCCGGGGACCACGCGCCCGAGGGCCGCGCCCGGCGCGGGCCACGGCGGCCGGCCGGACGGACGCGTCTCGAACGGGTGCGCCGTACGGGGGACGCGCGGGACGGCGGCGCGCGGCGGGCCCCGCGCGGCTGGCAGGATCGCGCGCACGCCCCGGCCGGGACCGGCCGTCGGACCGGCCGCCGGCCGCGCAGCGCGCCCCGGCGGCCGGTCCCGGGCGCACGACCGACGACGGAAGGGCGCGGGGCGATGACGGTCTCCGTGGCGCTGTTCACCTCCGACCTGCGTCTGCACGACAACCCGGTGCTGCGGGCGGCCGGGCGGGGCGCGGACGCCGTGGTCCCGCTGTTCGTCCGGGACGACGGCATCCGGCGGGCCGGTTTCGACGCGCCCAACCGCCGGGCGTTCCTGGCGGACTGCCTCCGCGACCTCGACGCGGGGCTGCGCCGCCGGGGCGGCCGGCTGATCGTCCGGCACGGCGAGGTGGTGGCCGCCGCCCGTGACGTGGTCGTGCGGACCGGCGCCCGTGAACTGCACATCGCGTCCGGGGTCAGCGGTTACGCGCTGCGCCGCGAGGAGCGGCTGCGGACGGAGCTGGCGGCGGTCGGCTGCGCGCTGCGCGTCCATGACGCGGTGGTCACCGTGGTCCCGCCGGGCCGGGTCGTGCCGGCCGGCCGCGACCATTTCGCGGTGTTCACGCCCTACTTCCGCCGCTGGGCGGCGTCGGACGTGCGCGGCACGCTGTCCGCCCCCCGCGCGGTGCGGCTGCCGGAGGGGGTGGGGAGCGACCCGCTGCCGGAGCGGGGCGAGGTGGCCGGGGTGTCGCCCGGGCTGGCCGCGGGCGGCGAGTCGGTGGCCCGGCGGCTGCTGTCCGCCTGGGTCGACGGCCCGATGGCCGGATACGAGAGCGGTCATGACGACCTGTCCGCCGACGCGACGTCACGCCTCTCCCCCCACCTCCACTTCGGCTGCCTCTCCGCGACCGAGGCTGTTCTCCGGGCCCGGCGCCGGGGCGGGCCCGGGGCCGAGGCGTTCGTGCGGCAGCTGGCCTGGCGGGACTTCCACCACCAGGTCCTCGCGGCCCGTCCCGACGCCGCCCACGAGGACTACCGCCCGCGCGGCGACCGCTGGCGCTCCGACGAGGCGGAGATCGCCGCCTGGCGGGCCGGGCGCACCGGCTTCCCGCTGGTGGACGCGGGCATGCGGCAGCTGGCGCACGAGGGCTGGATGCACAACCGGGCGCGCATGCCGGCGGCGTGCTTCCTGACCAAGACGCTGTACGTGGACTGGCGGGTCGGGGCCGCGCACTTCCTGGACCTGCTGGTCGACGGGGACCTGGCGAACAATCAGCTGAACTGGCAGTGGATGGCCGGAACGGGCACGGACACCCGGCCGAACCGGGTCCTCGATCCGGTCGCGCAGGGGAAGCGGTTCGATCCGCGCGGCGCGTACGTGCGTCGCTGGGTGCCGGAGCTGGCCGGGATCGAGGGCCGGGCCGTCCACGAGCCGTGGAAGCCGGCCGTCCGGGACGCGGCGCCGGACTACCCGGAGCCGATCGTGGATCTCGTCGCGGCACGGGACCGCTTCGCCCGGGCCCGCGCCCCGCACCGGCCCTGACCGGGACCGGCGCCGCCGCCGTGCCGCGCCCGCGCCCGGCGCGACGCCCGGCCCCTGCCGCTGCCCCTGCCCCGGGGAAGTCCCGGGGGCCGCGCCCGTACGCGAGGCGCGTACGAAGGCCCGCGCCCGGAAGCGGGGGACGTGGAGGTCCGGCACTCCGTACGCTGCCCGCGTGGACCGATCGAGCGGCACCGGTGTTCCCGGCCTCCCGGAGGCTTCACGGGCGAGGGGCGGGCCGGACCGGCCGGACCGGGTGGTGGGCACGGTGGTCGGGTCGGCGGTCGGCGACGCCCTGGGACCTCGCGGCGGCCCTGCATTTCCAGGTCGAGGGACGGGCGGCGGGCAACGGTTCGCTGATGCGGGCGGCCACGTCGGCCGTGTACTTCGCGCGGGCGGGGCGGGCGGCGACGATGGACGCCGCCCGCCGGATCGCCGTGCTCACCCACGGCGACCGGGCGGCCTGGGGGGCACGGCCGTGCTGCACGAGCTGATCCGGGTGGCGCTGGACGGCGGCGATCCGCTCGCGGCCGTGCCGGGCGCGCTGGAGCAGGTGCACGGGGACCATCGCGCGCTGGGCGACCGTGCTCGCGCCCGGCCGGCATCCGGCCGCGGCGACGGAGTTCAACGGGGCGGTGTGGCCCTGCCTCGGCACGGCGCTGTGGGCGCTGTGCACCACGCGTACGTTCGAGGAGGCGCTGGCCGCGGCGGTCGACGTGGGCGGGGACACGGACACGGTCGCGGCGGTGACCGGTGCGGTGGCCGGCGCGGTGCACGGCTTCCGGGCCGTTCCGGCGCGCTGGACGGCGCCGCTGCACGTGCCGCTCCCGGGGCACGGGAACCGGGTGCTGCGGGCCCCCGACCTGATGGGCCTGGCCCGGCGGCTGGACGGCTCCCCGCCCGGCGCGCGTTCCGCCTCCGCGGGCGTTCGCCCGCCTTCTCCGGATGTTCACACACCCCAGAACTACACATAAGGGGCATATAAGAGCAGAATGGCAGAGCAGGCCGCTTTCGCTCGCAAGAGGCGGCCGGGTCTGCAGAAGCGAAGGAGACGAACCCCATGTCGAACCTCTCGCACGCCGGCCAGGACATGGCCGGTCACCCCGATGTTTCCGAGATGCGTGACCGCTACGCCCGCGTGATGGGCGGGCGGGACGTGGCGCTCGTGGACGCACCGGTGTTCCTCGTCGGTCTCTACTGCGCCATCTCGCCCTGGGTGGTCAACTTCCTGGGGACCCAGCCCAGACTGTCGACGCACAACCTGATCATGGGTATCGCGATCGCGGTCCTGGGTCTGGGGTTCACCGCCATGCCGGAGCGGATGTACGGCCTGAGCTGGGCCATCTGCGCCATGGGCATCTGGATGATCATCTCGCCCTGGGTCGTCGGCACCGCCCCGAGCCTCGGGGTGATCCTGAACAACGTCATCATCGGCGCACTGACCCTGCTGCTCGGGCTGGTCTGCGCGGCCGCGTCGATGAAGTCCGGGAAGTCCGGCACCCGCACGACCGGCAGGCGAGCGGCCCGAGTCGACCGGTCGGCCCGAGCCGACCGCCCGGCCTGAACAGGAGGGAGCGTCGGCCCCGGCCGACGGCCGGCCGGTCCGCGGAAGGCGGGCCGGCCGGCCGCGCGCGGCCCGTGCGCCCGAGGCGCACGGGCCCTTCCGCCGCCGGTCAGTCGCGACGGAACGGCAGATAGTCCACGTCGTAGCCGAAGTACCGCGGCCCGGCGAGGGCCAGGCCGCCCGGGGTGGTCCAGCGCGGGTCGCACGGGGCGGCCAGCACGCTGACGCGCAGCCCGTAGCGCAGGCCCTCCGTGGTGACCGGGTCACCGGTGTCGGTGTCCAGCACGCAGATGAGGTCGGGGGTGGTGGCGACCGTCTCGCCGTCCCGGGTGGCGAGCAGGTGCTCGTTCTGGAAACCGAGCGCCAGGGTCCGGCCGCTGTCCTCGCCGACGCCCTCGATCCGGGCGCTGCCGCGGGCGAAGCCGCCCTCGGTGCGGCGGCTGACGTCGACGACCTTGCCGGTCAGCAGATGGCTGCCGGACAGCATGGCGCGGGCCGCCCGCACCGGGTCGGCGTGCGCGGCGCGCGCCTCGCGGACGGCGGCGCCGAGCCGTTCGGCCAGCGTCAGCGTGGCGGGGACGAGCCCGTCGGCGAGCTGGTCGCCGCGCATCACGGTGTCGGCGCTGGAGATCTGGCAGCCGAGTTCCACGCAGACCGCCCGGGCGATGCGCTCGGCGGCGTGGTTGGACACGGCGTCGACGATGATGCTGTTGCCCTTGTCGTCGGCGAGCGCCATCGGCGTGTTGGCCACCCCGATCAGTCCGGGCAGGACCATCTGCGCCTCGGGGAAGGCCCGGCCCATGGCGTCCCCGTCGACCAGCGGCAGGCCCGCCTCGGCGGCGCAGGCGATGGGCAGCATCGAGTTGACGCCGCCGACCTCGATCGGCGCGACATGGGTGGCGGGGCGGCCGATGTGCCTCTCCAGGGCGCGCAGGGCGGCCACCTCCTCGCCGCCGGCCGGGACGCGTTCCAGCAGCACCGTCGGGGCGCCCATCCCGGAGACGGGGACGACGGTCGCGTCGGCCGGGACCTCGTCGAAGGAGACGAGCCGGACCGGTCCGTGCCTGCGGATGGCCTCGCGGGCCAGCAGCTTGCCGATGTACGGGTCGCCTCCCCCGCCGGTGCCGAGGATGCCCGCGCCGCGCGCGATGTCGTCCAGGTTGTCGAGGGTGATCTCACGCATGTGACGCTGCTCCATGGGTGTCGCGCGCCCCGGCCGGGGCGCGGGTGGTGCCGATGCCGTTCAGGTCGAGGTCGCCGACCGCCTTGACCCGGATCCGGGTCGCGCCGCCGGGCAGGTAGGCCAGCGGGACCTCCTCGACGTCCACGACGCGGACGGTGCCGTGCCGGGCGCCCGCGCTCTCGGCCCGGGCGACGGCCTCCTCGCGGGCCTCCGCGAGCACGGCGTCCCGGCGTCCGTCGAGGACCTGGAAGACCCGGTCCACCTCCCCGCCGACCTGGGCTATGGCGGCGCCGACGGCGTTCGCGACGTCGAAGTGGCCGGGGCGTCGCACGTCGTCGAAGCCCGGCAGGGAGGAGGGAACCAGCACGCTGCCGCCGCCCACCGCGACGACCGGCAGCGCCCCCGGCGAGGTGCGCATCCGGTCGACGGTCTCGGCGAGGCGCTCGGCGATCCGGTCCAGCGCCCGGGCGGTGAACCCCGGGTCCAGGTGCGCGACGCGGGAGCGGTCGCCGATGTCGGCGCGGCCCGCGGCGACCGCGAGGTCGGTGGCCGTCAGCGTGGAGCCGCCGAAGACCAGCGCCTCCTCCGCGAGCCGGTAGCCCACCGAGCGGGGGCCCGTCTCGCCGTCGGCGGACACCAGGGACCCGCCGCCGATGCCGAGCGAGAGGACGTCGGGGATGCGGAAGTTGGTGCGGATGCCCGCGGCCTCGCTCTCCCCGGCCGCCTCGCGCGGAAAGCCGCCGGAGAGGATGCCGACGTCCGCGGTGGTGCCGCCGACGTCCACGACCGCGCAGTCGCCGAGACCGGACAGGAACGCGGCCCCGCGCATCGAGTTGGTGGGCCCGGAGGCGAAGGTCGCCACCGGGTAGGCCCGGGCGAAGTCCACGTCCATCAGGGTGCCGTCGTTCTGGGACAGGAAGAACGGCGCGGTCAGCGAGACCTCCGCGAGCGAGGCGGCGAACGACTCCACGATCGCGGTCGCCAGGTCGCGCAGGGCCGCGTTGACGATGGTGGCGTTCTCGCGGGCGAGCAGCCCGACCCGGCCCAGCTCGTGGGAGAGCGAGAAGTGGACGTCGGGGCCCAGCTCCGCGCGGAGGATCTCGGCGGCGCGGCGCTCGTCCTCCTCCGCGACCGGCGAGAACACCGAGGAGACGGCCACCGAGGTCAGTCCGCGCGCGGCGATGTCCGCGGCGGTGCGCTTCAGCTCCTCCGGGTCCAGCGGCGACAGGGGCCGCCCGTCGAACTCCCGCCCGCCGTGGCAGAGGTAGCCGTGCCCGCCGACGGCCGCCCGCTGGCGCTCCGGCCAGTCCGTCATCGGGGGCAGCGCCGCCGTCGCCGGCAGGCCCAGGCGCACCGCGGCGACCGGGGCGAGGCGGGCGCCCTCGATCAGCGCGTTCAGGAAGTGCGTCGTGCCGATCATGACGGCGGTGACGTCCTCCTTCGGCGGGTCCAGGGCCCGGATCGCCGTGGTGACGCCGGAGGTGATGTCGGCGGTGGTGGGGGTCTTCGCGGTCGCGATGATCCGGTCGTCGTCCCCCAGGAGGGCGGCGTCGGTGTTGGTGCCTCCGACGTCGATTCCGATGCGCATGGTGTGTCCGTCTTTCGTAGGGGGTGGGTGGATGAGGGGTCCGCCGGTCAGGCGGCGGCGCTCCGCGCCCGGGCCGCGTCGCGCTCCGCCTCGATCGCCGCGGCGGGCCGTGCGGGCTGGTCGAACGGCAGGTCACGGGCGCTGCGGACCAGGCCGAGCCGGCCGACGACGACATAGCCGATCCCGGCCAGCAGCAGGGAGTTGAGCGCCGGTATCCCCCACCACTGGTAGTGGTCGCCGAGCCAGCCGAACAAGGAGGCGACGGCCCACAGGGCGATCGTGGCCGGAACCCAGCTGGGCTCGGTCTCGGGCAGCCGCCCCACCGCGCGCGAGGCGTCCAGCTGCGGCCGCCACTTCTTCACGACGAAGTACTCGGCGACCATGATCCCGGCGACCGGCGGGGTGAGGACCCCGAGCACGGTCAGGAACTCGGTGAACCGGTCCAGGATCCCGGCCGCCGCCGCGAGGCTGCCGAGCACGCCGATGGCGACGGTGGTGCCGACCCGGTGCAGCCGGACCTTGAAGAGCGCCTCGACGGCGCCGATCAGGCCCAGCGACGAGGAGTACAGGTTCCAGTTGTTGATCTTCACGGTGGCGGAGACCAGGACGATGACGCCGATGACCCCGGAGGACGAGGTGATGATGGCGATCAGGTCGGAGGACTTCACCGCGTAGGCCAGCAGCACCCCGCCCAGGCCCAGGACGTACTCGCCGAGGCTGATGCCGACGACGGTCTGCTTGACGACGTCGCCGGTGTTCCGGTTGAAGCGGGTCATGTCGGGGGTGGTGACCGCGCCCACGATGTACGAGCCGGCCACGATGGTGGCTCCGGTGGCGACGGAGAGGTGGGCGCCGAACGGCGCGGCCGTCACCAGGTCGCCGATGTGGTGCCGGGAGAACTCGACCGCCATGGCCCAGCCCGCGAGGCCGAGGAAGGCGGGGACGGTGACGAAGGCGGTCCAGCCCATGGCCCGGAAGCCGCGCAGCACCAGGGCGGTGACGCCGAGGCCGCAGATCAGGCACCAGGCCCAGACGGGCAGCGCGGGCACGATGGAGTGCAGTCCGGCCGCGAACACCGCCGTCTGCACCCCGAACCAGCCGAACAGACTGACCGCGATGACGAGCCCGATCAGGGTGGAGCCGTAGCGGCCGAAGCCGGTCCAGCGGACCAGCATCGAGGTGGAGAGCCCCTCCCTCATCCCGGCGACGCCGACGAAGATGCAGACGATCTCCAGGATCACCGACCCCAGGGTGAACGCCCAGAACGCGCCCCAGAAGGAGAGACCGGCGCCGAGCGTGGCCCCCAGCAGGAACTGGGTCAGGTCGGAGAGCTGGCCGAAACGCTGCACGGCGACGTTGAACCAGGAGTAGCGGGCGGCGCGCGGCACCCGCTCCAGCGGGTAGTCCTCGTCCTGGGACGGGGCGGCCGGCCCGGGTGCAACCGGCTCGGGCGCGGGCGGCTCGGGCGCGGGCGGCTGGGTGGGCGGCTCCGGCTGGGGCCGCGCTGCGGACTGCTGGGTCATGGGGACGGTTCCTTGGCTGGGCTGGGCGGGGCGGGGAAGGGCGGGGAGGGAAGGACGGGGACGCGGGTACGGGGAAGGGCCGCGGCAGCACGGCGCCGGGCCGCTGCGGGACGGAGAAACGGGAGGAGAAGGAGGACGAGGAGGAGACGAGCGGGAGCGAGGGGGCGAGCGGGTCAGAGCGGGAGCGGCGGTCCCGCGGCCCGGGCGCGCAGGAGCACCGCGCCGGGCAGATACGGCACCGGAAGGTCCGGTTCGGACCGGGTCTCCACGCGCCGGGGGTCGGCGCCGGCCCGTACCGCCCCGGCCCTGGCCAGGTCCCGGACCTCGTCGCGCACGGCGTCGAGCCTGCGGCCCGGGCCGCGGGTGACGATGCGGTCGTACTGGCCGCCGACCGGGCTGGCCGCCGCGCCGAACGCCCCGGCCACGCCGCCGTGTTCGGGCCGCACCACGTCGAATCCGGTGAGGACGCCGCCGGGCACCCCGTCCGCGCCGCCGCCGACCAGGATCAGCGGCAGGGGTCCGGCGGCGGGGCGCATCCGGTCGGCGGCCTCGGCCAGTTCGCGGTGCGCGTCGGCGGGCACCGTGATCAGGTCGGGGAAGCGCAGGCTGACGGGTACGCCGCCGAAGCGCTCGCCGGGCCCGGCCTCCTGCGGGTAACCGCCGGTCAGCACGCCGACCCGGGCGCGGCGGCCGCCGATGTCGGCGACGACGGCGTCGCCGAGGCCTGCCAGGAGTCCGGCGCCGCGGATGGTGCAGGCGGGTCCGCTGCCCAGGCTGAGCCCGGGCTGGCGGCGCAGGTACTCCAGGCTCATCAGGGTGCCGTCGCTGCGGGTGACGAGGACGGCGGCGCCGGGCGCGAGACCGAGACGGGGCAGGGTGGCGGTCAGTTCGTCCGCGACCCGTGCCACCAGCACGGACAGGGCGGCGTCGAGGACGGTGGCGTTCTCGCGGGAGAGCAGGTCGAGCGTGCCGACGTCGCTGGAGAGCAGGACGGTGGTGTCCGGGCCGGTCTCGGCGCGCAGGATCTCGGCGGCCTCCCGCTCCTGCCCGCCGTCGGCCGGCGAGAACACGGCGGTGACGGCGAAGGCCTCGGCGCGGCCGGCGAGCGCGGCGCCGAAGCGGGCGACGGCGTCCCGGTCGAGCGGCGTGGCGTCGCGGGGCGACAGGCCCCCGCCGCCCCGGACGTTGGCGGTGCCCGCACACACGGCGTCGCGCAGCGCCGCGGGCCAGCCGTACAGCGGCCGCACCGCGTCGGCGGCGGCGCCCCCGACGCGCAGCACCCCGACCCGGGCCAGCCCCTCGCGCTCCCGGACCGCGCGGGCGGCGACCCGCAGCCCCACGGCGAGCTGCGTGGCCCGGCTCCGGGGCCCGGCGGGGAGCGCGCCGACCGCGGCGGCCAGCGAGCCGACGGCGTCACCGGCGATCGAGGGGACCTTGACGGCCCGGACCGCCCGGCCGCCGTCCAGCAGGACGGCGTCGGTGCTGGTGGGCCCGACGTCGACACCGAGGATCACGGCGCGCCTCCCCCGGTCGCGGGGCCGGGAGCGGCCGGGGAGGTTCCGGGGGCGGTTCCCGGGCGGCGGTCCGGGGCCAGCCCGGGGAGGCCGAAGGCGGCCGGTCCGGCCAGCCGCAGGCCCGCCGGTGTGTACCAGGCGGGGGCGGAGGGGAGCGTGACGAGGCGGACGCGCAGCCCGTAGCGGACCTCCTCGACCGGGACGGCCCAGCCCGTGGCCACGTCGACCAGGGCGATCACGTCCGGGACGACGGCGAGGGGGGCGCCGTCCTCCAGCGCGGCGACGAACTCGCTGCGGGCCTCCAGCAGCACCAGCCGGCCGGCGTCGGGGCCGGTGCCCTCCAGCAGGACCGTGGCGGCGTCGTCGCCGTCGGCGTCCTCGGTGGCGTACCGGCGGACCGAGGAGACCTTGCCGGTGAGCAGCGGCGCGGGTCCTTCGCCCCGGCCGAGGGCGAGGGCCCGGGTGACCGATCCGGTGACGGCGTGGCGGGCCGCCCGCCCGGCGGTGAGGGGGTAGTCGGTGGACGCGGCGCGCCCGCCGAAGGCGACGACGGCGGCGCGGGCGAACCGTTCGAGGTGCGCGCCGTCGACGTCGTCGATGACGACGGTGTGGCCGTGCTCGTCGGCGAGGACGGCCGGGCAGGGGCGCACTCCGGCCAGTTCCAGGACGTTCTGGTCCATGCGCGGGAAGGCGCGGCCCATCGAGTCGGCGTCCAGCAGCGGCAGCCCGAGCCGGGCCGCCCAGGCGACGGCGACGCAGCCGTTGAGGCCGCCGATCTCGCTGCTCATCACCGCGGTCACCGGCGCCCCGTGCAGGGCCTCGAAGCGGGCGCGCAGCCGGGCGGGTTCCGTGCGGCCGCCGATCCGTTCGGCGGCGACCGCGGGCGATCCCACCAGTCCGACGGGCATGACCAGCGCGTCGGCGGGCAGCCGGGCGGGGTCGACGACGGGCACCGGGCCGCGCTCCTCGATCGCCTGGGCGGCGACGGGCAGGGTCACGTCGGCGGGGCCGCCGCCCCCCGATCCCAGGACGGCACAGCCCCGCGCGAAGTCGGCGAGTGCTCCGGCGTCCACGTGCATGTGTTCCAGCGTAGGGAGACGCGGGCCGTGCCACCTGGGCCGAAGGCCCTCTCTTCGCCGTGTCGGTGTGCTCGCGGCACACTGGAAGGATGCCGAACCTCCTGGAACTGCTCTCCTCCCCCGGCCTGGACGGGCTCCGCCCGCTGGTGGGTCCGCTCGACGCGGTGGAGGTCACGGGCGTGCGCCTGGAGCGGCGCCCGGACCGGCTCGCCGCGCTGCCCGCCGGGACGGTCGCGGTGCTGCTGGCGCCGGTGCCCGGGCATCTGCTGGACGTGGCGGTGCGGGACGCGGCGGCCGCGGGGGCCGCCGCCCTGGTGCTGACGGGGGTGGCCGAGGCGCCGCACGGGCTGCCCGCCGAGGTGACGGCGACCGCGCGGGCACTCGCCGAGCGGGGCCGGGTCGCGGTGCTGTACGCGGAGGGGGATCTCGCCGCCCTGGTGGTGGCGGTGGAGCGCGCGACGGCCGGGTCGGCCGCGGACGCGCTGGCCCGGGTCGCCGCCGCGGCGCGGGAGGTGACGGCCGCCGCCGGGGACCCGGAACGGGTGGCCGCCGCCGCGTCCCGGGCGCTGGGTCTGCCGGTGGAACTGCGGGCGGCGGGGCCCGGCGAGGAGGGGGCGTCCGCGGCCGGGCCGGACGGCGAGATCCGGCTCGCGGCCCCGCCCCGGCCCGGTCACGCCGGGTCCGCGGTGCGGGCCGTCCTGGCGCTGGCGGCCCTCGCGGCGGCGGGCGGCGGGCACGACGACGTCCCCGTGCGCTCCCGGGGCCGGCTGCTGGCCGAGCTGCTGGTGGCCCCGAGGGACCGTACCGCCCGGCTGGCCGCCCGGGGCCGGGCGCTGGCGCTGCCGGTGGACGGCTGGCACATCGCGCTGCGGGTGGAGGCCGCCGGTCTCGACGCCGCCGACCGGCCGAAGGCGCTGGACGCGGTGATGTCCCAGGCGCTGACCCTGCTGCGGGCCTGGGACGCCTCGGCGGGGCCCGCCGCGCCCGCCGCGCCGGCCGCCGACGCGGTGCAGTGGAACGCCGCCCTGGTCGACGACGCCCTCGTGCTGCTGAGCACCTGGCCCGCCGACCCGGGGGCGGACGGGCGGCGCGCCGTCCTGGCCCGCGCCCGGCGCGTGGTGGACCGGCTGGGCGGGCCGCGTCCGGAGGCCGGGCTGCGGTGCGGGGTGGGCTCGCCCCACCGGGGGCCGCTGGGCATCCGCACCTCGGCCCGGGAGGCACGGGCGGCCGTGCCGCGCGGCGCCGGCCCGGTGGTGGCCGCGCACGACGCGGTGGGGCTCGACCGGATGCTGCTGGAGTGGTACGCCTCCGACACCGCCCGCGAGGCGGTCGCCGAACTCCTCGCTCCCGTACTGGCGTTGGGCCCGGAGCGCGCCGAGCCGCTGGTGCGCACGCTCCAGGGCTATCTGGACCACAACAACTCGCCCGCCCGCGCGGCCGAGGCGCTGCATCTGCACCGCAACGCGGTGGGCGCCCGGATCCGCAAGGTCGCCCGGCTGACGGGCGCCGACCTGAACGATCCGGACGTCCGGCTCGCGCTCCAACTGGCCTGCCGCGCGAGCCTGTCCGCGCCGCACGGCGACGCGCCCGCGCCCGCGGCCGGGGCGACGGACGACGGCCGGACGCCCCGGCCGCCGGCCGACCGCTGAGCGCCTGCCGCCTGCCGCCTGCCGGACCGCTGACCGCCTGTCGCAGGCCCCCCGGGGGGCGCGATCCGGCCGGGCGCCGCGGTGTCCGGGACCGTCCGTCCGCGCCCGGGAGTGGTTGACGCGTCGTCGAATCGCCTGTTCCACTGGGCGGATGAGCCCTCTGCTGCGGCTGGTCACCCGTGACCACATCGACTTCGGTCGGGTGTGGTCCGCCTCGTGTCGTCCCTGACCGCTTCCGCGCCGGCACGACACACGACCGTCCCTCCCAGCACGAGATGAGGCTCTGCCATGCCCGTCGAGTTTCTCGGCATCGCGGCGACCAACCAGGGCTCCGAGGTGACGCCCCGTTCCGGGGCGTCCTTCGACAAGGAGTACACCCTCCGGCTGGCCCGCGCCCATGAGGACCACGGCTGGGACCGGGTGCTGTTCGCCTACGGCTCCGGTTCCCCCGACCCGTCCCCCGCCGCCGCCTTCGTCGCGGCCCGCACCGAAAAGCTCCAGATCCTGGTCGCCCACCGCCCCAACGTCTCGTACCCGACGTTCGCGGCCAAGACCTTCGCCACCCTGGACCGCATCAGCGACGGCCGTCTCGCCGTGCACTTCATCACCGGCGGCGACGACCGCGAACAGCGGCGCGAGGGCGACTTCCTCACCAAGGACGAGCGGTACGCGCGCACCCGCGAGGCCATCCGGATCATCAAGCGGGCGTGGACCTCGCACGAGCCCTTCGACCACGAGGGTACGTACTACCGCTTCCACGACTTCGTCAGCGACACCTTCCCCGTGCAACGGCCGCACCCCCGGGTCTCGTTCGGCGGTTCGTCGCCCGCGGCGTACGCGGCCGGGGGCGCCGAGGCCGATGTCTACTGCCTGTGGGGCGAACCCCTGGCACAGACCGCCGAGCAGATCGCCTCGGTGAAGGCGGCGGCGCTGGCGGCGGGCCGCACCGACACGCCGAGGATCCAGGTGGCGTTCCGGCCGATCATCGCCCCGACCGAGGAACTGGCCTGGGAGAAGGCGCATCGCACCCTGGACCGGATCAGGGCCCGCGGGGCCGGTGCGCGGCCGGGCCGCCGTCACCCGTCGCAGGCCCCGGAGAACGCCGGGTCCCAGCGGCTGCTCGCGGTGGCGGCCGCGGGCGAGCGCCACGACCGGGCGCTGTGGACGCCGACCGCGGCGGAGACCGGCGGGGCGGGCAACTCGACGGCTCTGGTGGGCACTCCGGAGACCGTGGCGCGGGCCCTGCTGGACTACTACGACCTGGGCGTGGAGATCCTGTCCGCGCGCGGCTACGACCTGCTGGACGACGCGATCGACTTCGGACGGCACGTCATCCCGCTCGTCCGGGAGGAAGTGGCCAGGCGGGACGCGGCCCGCGCCGCCGCCTGACCCCGGGCGGGCGGCGAACGTCCACGGGCCCCGGGCGGACCGGCGCACCCCGCGGGCGCCCGGCCCGCCCGGGGCCCGCCGTGCCGCCCGGGCGCCGGGTCAGCCCACGGAGCTGTAGGCCACCACTCCGCGCAGCACCGCGTCCATCGCCTTGCGCGCGCTCCGCGCCACGGTGCTCCCGTCCCGGGGGGCCGCCGCCTCGATCTGGCCCAGCACGTCGATCACCTGCTTGCACCACCGCACGAAGTCCCCGGCGGGCATCTCCGCCTCGCCCAGCACCTCGTCCAGGGAGCGCCCCGACGCCCACATGTGCACCGCCCAGGCGAAGCCCAGGTCGGGCTCGCGCTGCCCGACCCCCTCCGCCTGGTTGATCTTGAACTCCTCCTCCAGGGCGTCGAGCCTGCCCCAGATCCGGACCATCTCCCCCATCGCGGTCCGCGCGGCCCCCGACGGCAGCTTGGGCGCGACGGCGTCGTCGGCCTGCCGGGCCTCGTACACCAGCGCCGAGACGCAGGCCGCGAGTTCGGCGGGGTTGAGGCCCTCCCACACACCGGCCCGCAGGCATTCGCTGGCCAGCAGGTCGAGTTCCCCGTAGAGGCGGGCCAGCCGCCGCCCGTGCTCGGTGACCTCGTCGGCCCTCAGATAGTCGAGCTCGGTGAGCAGGGCCACGATCCGGTCGAAGGTGCGGGCGATGGTGTTGGTGCGCCCCTCGATGCGGCGCTCCAGCTGCCGGGTGTCGCGTTGGAGCCGGTGGTGGCGCTCGGCCCAGCGGGCGTGGTCCTCGCGCTCGTCGCACCCGTGGCAGGGGTGCGCGCGCAGGGCTGCCCGCAGGCGGGCTATCTCCCGGTCGTCGGCGGCCGGGGCCCGCCCCTTGCGGTGCCGCTCCGGCGGAATGTGCCCCGCCTTGGTCCGCAGGGCGGAGGCCAGGTCGCGGCGCGACTGCGGCGAGCGCGCGTTGAACGACTTCGGCACCCGCATCCGCTCCAGCGCCCGCACCGGGACCGGGAAGTCGATCGGCGCCAGCCGCTTCACCTGCCGCTCGGCGGTCAACACCAGGGGCCTGGGCCCGTCGTGGTATTCGATCCCGCGGTGCCCGTTGGTCCGGCCGGCCGGCAGCCCGGGGTCCAGGACCAGCGCCAGCCCGGCGAACTTGCCGGTGGGCACGTGGATGACGTCGCCGGGCCGCAGCTTCTCCAGGGAGGCCGCCGCCTCGGCCCGCCGCTGGGTCGCGCCGCGCTTGGCGAGCTCGGTCTCGCGGTCCTTGAGCTCGCGGCGCAGCCCCGCGTACTCCGCGAAGTCCCCGAGGTGGCAGGTCATCCCCTCGCGGTAGCCGGCGAGCCCCTCCTCGTTCCGCTGGACCTGCCGGGAGATCCCGACCACCGACCGGTCGGCCTGGAACTGCGCGAAGGACGTCTCCAGCAGCTCGCGCGAGCGGTGCCGCCCGTACTGGTGGACCAGGTTGACCGCCATGTTGTACGAGGGCCGGAAGCTGGACCGCAGCGGGTAGGTGCGGGTGCCGGCGAGGCCGGCCAGGGCGCCCGGGTCCATGCCGCGCTGCCACAGGACCACGGCGTGGCCCTCCACGTCGATGCCGCGCCGTCCGGCCCGCCCGGTCAGCTGGGTGTACTCGCCGGGCGTGATGTCGGCGTGCTGCTCGCCGTTCCACTTGACGAGCTTCTCCAGCACGACCGAGCGCGCGGGCATGTTGATGCCCAGGGCGAGGGTCTCGGTCGCGAAGACCGCCTTGACCAGGCCCCGCACGAACAGCTCCTCGACGACCTCCTTGAACGTGGGCAGCATTCCGGCGTGGTGCGCGGCGATGCCCCGCTCCAGTCCTTCGAGCCACTCGTAGTAGCCCAGGACGTGGAGGTCCTCGCCGGGGATGGAGGCGGTGCGCTCCTCGACGATCTCCCGGACCAGACGGCGCCCGGCCTCGTCGTTGAGGCGCAGCCCAGCCTGCAGACACTGCTGCACGGCGGCCTCGCAGCCCGCCCGGCTGAAGATGAAGGTGATCGCGGGGAGCAGCCCCTCGGCGTCCAGCCGGTCGATGACCTCCGGCCTGGACGGGGTCCACATCCGGCTGCGCTGGCGCCGCTCGCGCTCCCGGTCCGCCTCGCGGACCATCTTGCCGCGGCGGCGCTCGCGCGGGTTGTACGTCCGCTGGTTCTCCATCCGGGCCAGCCGGATGAGGTCGGGGTTGACCTCGCGGCGGGCGGTGCCGCGGCCGCCGTGGTCGCTCTCCTCCTCGAAGAGGTCGTACATCCGGCGGCCCGCCAGCACGTGCTGCCAGAGCGGCACGGGGCGGTGCTCGGAGACGATCACCTGGGTGTCGCCGCGGACGGTGTCCAGCCAGTCGCCGAACTCCTCGGCGTTGGACACGGTCGCGGAGAGCGACACCAGCGTCACGGATTCCGGTAGGTGGATGATCACTTCCTCCCAGACGGCGCCCCGGAACCGGTCGGAGAGGTAGTGCACCTCGTCCATCACCACGTAGCCGAGGCCGCGCAGCGCCTGCGAGCCCGCGTACAGCATGTTCCGCAGGACCTCGGTGGTCATGACGACCACGGGGGCGTCGCCGTTGACGCTGTTGTCGCCGGTGAGCAGGCCGACCTTGTCCGGTCCGTAGCGCCTGACCAGGTCCGCGAACTTCTGGTTGGACAGGGCCTTGATCGGCGTGGTGTAGAAGCACTTGCGGCCCTGCTGGAGCGCGAGGTGCACGGCGAACTCGCCGACGATCGTCTTGCCCGAGCCGGTCGGGGCGGCGACGAGCACGCCCTTTCCGGCCTCCAGGGCCTCGCATGCCTCGATCTGGTAGGGGTCCAGACCGAATTCGTACAGCTCCCGGAAGGGCGCGAGTGCGGTGGCCAGCTCGGCGGCACGGAGCCGGGAGGCCTGGTATCGCTCAGCGGGTGAGAGGTCCTCTGTCATCTTGTCCCCGAGCCTACCCGTCCCCCCTGACAGCGGCGCGATCTTTAGGAACCGGTGGACGGACGGGGCCCGAGCACCCGCACCGCGCCCGGGACGCAGGTCACGGTGAGCGGCAGCTCCCCCAGGGGTTCGCCGTCCGCGTAGGCGGTGACGCCGGCGGCGGCCAGCTCGACCGAGGAGACCCGGTGCGCGGTCACCACGGGGTGGTCGAGATGGGTCCCGCGGTAGACCCGGGGGAAGACCTTGAGGAGCGTGGCCCGGCTGCAGTCGCCGACGACGGTCACGTCGAGGAGCCCGTCGTCCATGACGGCGTCGGCGCAGATCCGCATGCCGCCGCCGTACGAGGCGCCGTTGCCGACGGCGACGAGCGTGGCCTCGATCTCGCGGACCGGGCCGCCGTCCAGTCGCAGGCGGTACGGGACGGGCCGGAACGCGGCGAGCTCGGCGAGGACCGCGAGGTCGTACTTGAAGCGTCCGCCGACGAAGCGCATCCGGTTGCCGCGGTCGTTGACCCGGGAGTCGAAGCCGGAGGCCAGGACGGACCCGAACCAGCGGTCCCCGGCCCTGCCGAGGTCGATCGCGCGGACGTCGCCGCCCTTGAGCGCCTCGGCGGCCAGCCGTCCGGCGGCCGCCGGGTCCCTGATCGGCATGCCCAGGGCGCGGGCGAAGTCGTTCCCGGTGCCGACGGCGACGACGCCGAGCGGGGTCGTCGTCCCGGCGAGGGCGCGCAGGGCGAGGGACATCATGCCGTCCCCGCCGACGGTTATCAGCGCGCCGGTGCCGCCCGCGACGGCCTCCCGGGCGCGCCGCAGCGCGTCGGGGGCGTCCGCGCCGAGCACGGTGCGCACGGAGAATCCCGCGTCCCGCAACGCGGACGCGGCCGGTCGCGCGGCTCGCGCGCCCCGGCCGCGTCCTGCGGTGGGATTGACGAAGAGGGTGATCTCGCTGGTCACCCGGGGGACCCTACAAGGTCAGGTGATGTCGTCGTAACCGTTGACCCGGTCCCGGTCCCGGTCCTGGTTCGCCCCGCCCGGCAGCGGGCGCCCGGTGGAGACCGGTTCGATCTCGCCGATGTCCTCGGGGGTGAGGTCCAGCTCCGACGCCTCGTCGTCGCCGGGGCCCTCCGCCTCGCGCCGCGCCTTGCGCCGGTCGTTGACGAGGGAGATCGCCGTGGCCACGAAGTACAGGACCCAGATCGGTCCGGCGAGCAGCAGCATGCTGACCGGGTCGGTGCTGGGGGTGGCCACCGCCGCGAAGACCGTGATCCCCATGATCATGCCGCGCCACCAGCCGAGCATCCGCTTGCCGGTGAGGATCCCGCCGAAGTTGAGCATCACGAGCAGCAGCGGCAGCTCGAAGGCGAGCCCGAAGACCACAACCATGCGCGTGATCAGATCCAGCAGCTCGTCCAGCGGCAGCTGGTTGTCGAGATCGGCGGGCGAGAAGTCCAGGAGCACCCGCGCCATCGTGGGCAGGGTCTTGTAGGCGAAGAAGCCGCCGGCGAGGAACAGCGGGAAGCCCGCGCCCACGAAGGCGAGGGAGTACTTCTTCTCGTGCCGGTGCAGCCCGGGCGCGACGAAGGCCCACAGCTGGTACAGCCAGATCGGCGAGGAGACGACGACGCCCGCCATCAGGGAGACCTTGAGGGCCAGCGTGAACGGGGTGAGCAGACCGTTCAGGACGATGCGGGCGCAGGTGCCGTCTTCCCTCTTGGCGAGTTCGGCGAAGCTCGACTCGCAACCGACCGACTTCAGTACCGGGTTGGTGAAGAACTCGATGATCCCCTTGTAGAAGAAGGCGGCGACGATCGTGACGACGACGATCCCCAGCAGCCCCTTCGCCAACCGGTTGCGCAGCTCACGCAGGTGCTCCACCAAGGGCATGCGGCCCTCGGGGTCCCTCTCCTGCTTGCGGGCAGACTTGAGCAACCCACGTCCTCATCTCGTACAGCAGGCCGCCACCCGTTCCGGGCGCCTGCGTCGGCCCGTTTCTGTCAGCGCTTGGTCGAGTCACTCGGCTCGGCGACCGGGCGGGAACTCGTCACGTCGCCCGGCGCGGCCTTGATGGTGCGCGGGGCGGCCTGGTCCTGGGCCTGGTCGTTGGAGGCCGGCTCGGCCGGGGTGGCCGACGGGGAGCCCTCGGACTTCATCGCCTTGGCCTCGCTCTTCAGGATGCGGGCCGACTTGCCGAGCGAGCGAGCCATGTCAGGAAGCTTCTTCGCGCCGAACAGCAGAACAACGACGACGAGGATCAGGATGATCTCGGGAGCGCCGATTCTTCCGAACATAAGCGTGTACCTTCTCACCGAGGCAGCGGGGGTGGGGCGGACCGGACATCCGACGGACGACCGGTCGTCGTACTGTCAGCGATCGTATCCCGCGGGAGTGAACACGGGGCAATACCCGTGCGTCCCCGCGGCGACGGCCCACGCCTCGCTCTCCGGGCCGCCTCAGCAGCGTACCTGCCGAGTCCGGGAAACAGGAGGGCGCGCCCTGGCCGATGGATCACCCCAGGTCACAAGGGTGTGCGGACGCGCGGGACCGGGGGCCGGGCCCCGCCCGCAGCGGCGAGGTCCGTCGCGGCCCGTTCCAGGTCCTCGGCGGCCCGGTTGATCCGCTCGGCGGTCCGGGCCACCTGCCGTCCCAGACGCCGGACCTCGATGAAGACCCTGACGCCCAGCACGCCGAGAACGGCGATGCCGAGGAATCCCAGGGCGACGGCGAGCATGGGCCAGAACATGCGCGGAGCCTCGCTGTGTGTTCTCAGGGCCGTCCCCCTCGTCGGCGGGACGGCGCAGGGCGTCGGATGTGGTGCGTCGCACGGCGCGGAAGCGCCCGCGCACGGTGGTGTCCGGGCGATCCGGCCACGCGGCGCGTGCGACGGCGGTGCTACAGACTGCTGTGGAGGCGCAGCGTCCGCACACCGCCGTGGGTGAGGAGCTCGACTATCCGCTCCCCGGCGGGTTTGCGGACGGCCGCGCCGCACTCCGGACAGGTGAAGGAGTAGAACGTGGTACGGCGGCTGGCGCCCACGGCGAGCCGGATCGCTCCCGCCGCCAGCTCGAACCGCTCCCGGCAGTCCGGACAGGCCGCCTTGAAGCGCACGGACTCCGGAACCACGGTCGGCGTACCTGACATCGCAGGCATATCGCTCACTTCTCCCTCGAACTGTCCGCTCGGACCGGGTCGTCATAGGCGGCGAGCGCGGCACGGGCCGCGTCCTGTGCGCTCCGCGCCAGGTCCGGCGGGGAGACGATGCGGCCCTCGCCGCCGAGTCGCAGCGCGAGTCTGCGCAGCGAGGCCGGGTCGGGCGTGCGCAGGGTGATCCGCAGTCCGCCGTCCGGCAGTTCCTGGGCGGTGTCGTGCGGGTAGTACTCGGCGACCCACCGTCCGCCGGGGCCGACCTCGACCACGACCTCCGGGTCCTGTGCCGACGGCTGGACGAGCCCCGCGGACAGGTCGCGGAGTTCGAGCTCGGGCGGCGCGGCCGGGGCGTCCAGCAGCCGGATCTCGGCGACCCGGTCGAGCCGGAAGGTGCGCCGGTCCTCGGAGGAGCGGCACCACGCCTCCATGTAGGTGTGCCCCACGGCGAACAGCCGGATCGGGTCCACCTCGCGCTCGGTGAGCTCGTCGCGGGCGGGCGAGTAGTAGCGCAGCCACAGCCGGCGCCGCTCCGAGATCGCCCGGTCGACCTCCGCGAAGACCCCGCCCTCGGACTCGAAGGTGACCGAGAGCCGCGAACTCGCCGCCCCCACCTCGCCGGCGGCGGTCTCCAGCTTCGCGGTGGCCCGCAGCAGCGCCTGCCGGTCGCTCTCGCGCAGCCCCGGCAGCGTGGCCACGGCGCGGGCGGCGACCAGGAGCGCCGTCGCCTCGTCGGCCGCCAGCCGCAGCGGCTCCGCGACGTCGTCCGGGTTGTGCCACCAGATCCGGTCGCCGTCGGTGTCGATGTCCAGCAGGTCGCCGCCGCGGAAGCTCGTCCCGCACATGGGCAGCACGTCGAGGTCCGAGATCAGCTCGTCCTCGCTGATCCCGAACGCGCGGGCGACGTCCTGGACGTGGGCGCCGGGGCGCTCGCGCAGATAGGTGACCAGGGAGAGCATCCGCCGGGTCTGGTCGATCGCGTTCGTGGCCATGAACGGGCCCCCTCAGTCCTTGGCCACGGCGCGCAGCCGGTCCACCACGTCGGCCCGCAGGTCCGCGGGCTCCTGCACGACGACGTCCGGGCCGAACTCGACGAGCCAGGCGTCCAGTCCGTGTCCGTACGGGATCTCCAGCTCGTCCCAGCCGTCGCCGAGTTCGCGGACCGAGACGGCGCGCGAGCGCAGCGGGTATCCGGCGCCGGTGCGCAGCCTGATCAGCGCGGTCCGGGTGGCGGTCTCCCCCGCCCAGCTCTCCACGGTCTCGCGGACGGTGACCACGTCGGGCACCTCGGCGGTGAACGTCCCGGCCTGCCGGGAGCGCACCCTTCCGGTGATCCGGGAGAGGCGGAAGACCCGCTCGGCCCGGCGTTCCCGGTCCCAGCCCGCCAGATACCAGTGGCCGCGCCAGCACTCCAGGGTCCAGGGCTCGACCTGGCGCGTCTCGGGCCGGGCGGCGTTGGCCTTGCGGTAGTCGAAGGTCACCGGGCGGCGGTCCCGGCAGGCCAGCATCAGCGGCTCGAACGCGGCCTCGTGCACCGGGATCCGGGGCTCCAGGGCGCTGTGCACCTCGTAGGCGTCCTCGGCCTCCGGCATGCCGGCCGCCCGCAGCTTCTGCAGCGCGCCGCTGGCCGCCCCGGCGAGCCGGGCCTGCTGCCAGACCTTGGCGGCCAGCCCGAGCGCGGCGGCCTCCTCGGCGTCCAGGGTGATCGGGGGCAGCCGGTTGCTGTCGCGGCGGGCGAGGTAGCCGATGTCGCCGTCCAGGCTCTCCACCGTCTCGATGACCAGGCCGAGCTCGCGCAGATCGTCCTTGTCGCGCTCGAACATGCGGTTGAAGGCGTCGTCGGAGCCCGCTTCCAGGTACGCCTCGATCGAGCCGCGGAGCTCGCGCTTGCTCAGCGGGCGCCGGGTTCCCAGCAGGCACAGGGCCAGGTTCATCAGCCGCTCGGCCTTGGCGATCGCCATCGACGCCCTTTCTGTTCCGCTCTACGATCGTCGACCGTACCGCTATGCGGTGCCGGGACAAAAGCGAGGGCCCGCGCCTTGCGGCACGGGCCCTCGTGGCGTGGGAGACGCGGCTCAGACGGCGACCAGGTCGCAGACGAAGATCAGCGTCTCGCCGGGGGCGATGCGGGCCCCGGCGCCGCGGTCGCCGTACGCGAGGTGCGCGGGGATGGTGAGCTGGCGGCGGCCGCCGACCTTCATGCCCTGCACGCCCTTGTCCCAGCCCGCGATGACCTGCCCGACGCCGAGCTGGAACTGCAGCGGGGTGCCGCGGTTCCAGGAGGCGTCGAACTCCTCGCCGGTGGAGAAGGCCACGCCCACGTAGTGGACGGAGACGGTGTCGCCCGCCTTGGCCTCCGCGCCGTCGCCCTCCCAGATGTCCTTGATCTCCAGGTCGGCCGGCGGCTCGCCACCCGGGAAGTCGATCTCGGGCTTCTCGATGCTCACTGAGGTGCTCCTCTTGATGATGAACTGCGCAACCGGGACAGTCTTACATCTTCGCCAGCAGGTCCACGGCGAAGACCAGGGTGGACTTCGCGGGGATGGTCTGCTGCGCCTGGTCGCCGAAGCCCTGGTCCGGCGGGATGACGAGGAGCACCCGGCTGCCGATCTTCTTGCCGACCAGACCGTTCTTGAGGCCCTTCAGGGTCACCTGGGCGAGCGGGAAAGTCTGCGTGCGGCCCGCGGTGTAGGTGCTGTCGAACTCCTTGCCGTCCTTCCAGACCAGGCCGACGTAGTTCACGATGACGCTGTCGGTGTCCTTGACGACCTCGCCGTCGGACTCCAGGACGTAGTCGGAGACGAGCTTCGTCGGCGGGGCGCTCTGGGAGGGGATGGTGACCTTCGGGGCCTTGCCGTCCGTGTTGGTGGCGACCTTCGGCAGGGCGGGGTCGTTCTGGGCGACCGCGGTGCCCTTGGCGGAGGCCGGGATCTGCGTCGCCTTCAGGATGTCGACGACGAAGACCAGCGTGGAGTTGGGCTTGATGTCGCCCTGGCCCTGCGCGCCGTACCCGAGGTCGGGCGGGATGACCAGCTGGACCCGGCTGCCGACCTTCTTGCCTGCGAGGCCCTTGTCCCAGCCCTGGATGACCATGCCGGCGCCCAGGGTCAGGTCGAAGGGCTTGCGGTCGAAGCTGTTGTCGAAGGGCTTGTCGGAGTCCCAGGACTGTCCGAGGTAGTTGACCTGGACGGCCTCGCCGTTCTTGATCTCGGGTCCGTCGCCCTGGCTGAGGACCCTCGTCTTCAGCTCCTTGGGCGGGGTCCCGGATCCCTTGGCCAGGGTGGGCTTCTCCCCGAACTTCGCACCCGCAGTGATCGCGGGGAACCCGTCCTTGGAGGCGGAAGCTGATTCGGAGCCCTTGTCGTTGCCACAGGCCCCTGTCAGCAGCAGCAGGGGGACGACGAGAAGGCCGGCAAGTCGGCGCACGTGTTCCTCAGATCTCAGACGGCACTGTTGGTTGGGTCCCGGACACTCTAGGGCGTGCGCGGGGCCCCGTACGAGAAACGTACGGGGCCCGCGTCGCGTCACCCTCCGGCGGGATCCGGCGCCGCCTCACATCCCGGCGATCAGCTTCTCGACCCGGTCGTCCACCGAGCGGAACGGGTCCTTGCACAACACGGTGCGCTGCGCCTGGTCGTTGAGCTTGAGGTGGACCCAGTCGACGGTGAAGTCCCGCCGCTGCTCCTGGGCCCGGCGGATGAAGTCCCCGCGCAGCCGCGCCCTGGTGGTCTGCGGGGGCACGGACTTGCCCTCGAAGATCTTCAGGTCGTTGCAGACGCGGTCGGCCTGTCCCTTGCGCTCCAGCAGGTAGTACAGGCCCCGCCGGCGGTGGATGTCGTGGTATGCGAGGTCTATCTGGGCGACCCGCGGATGCGACATCGTCATGTTGTGCTTGGTCCGGTACCGGTCGATGAGCTTGTACTTCATCACCCAGTCGATCTCGGTGTCGATCCGGTCGAGGTCCTGGGTCTCGATCGCCTCGAGCGTGCGGCCCCACAGGTCCAGGACCCGGGCGACCGTGCCGGTGCGGATGCCCCGGCGGTCGACGAAGTCGACGGCCTTCTCGTAGTACTCGCGCTGCACCTCGATGGCGGACGCCTCGCGGCCGCTGGCCAGACGCACCTTGCGCTGGCCGGTGGTGTCGTGGCTGACCTCGCGGATCGCCCGGATCGGGTTCTCCAGCGTCAGGTCCCGCATCACCGTGCCCGCCTCGATCATGCGGAGCACGAGGTCGGTCGCGCCGACCTTGAGCAGCATCGTCGTCTCGGACATGTTGGAGTCGCCGACGATGACGTGCAGGCGGCGGTAGCGCTCCGCGTCCGCGTGCGGCTCGTCCCGCGTGTTGATGATGGGCCGGGACCGGGTGGTGGCGGAGCTGACGCCCTCCCAGATGTGCTCGGCGCGCTGGCTGACGCAGTAGACCGCGCCGCGCGGCGTCTGCAGCACCTTGCCCGCGCCGCAGATCAGCTGCCGGGTGACGAGGAAGGGAATCAGGATGTCCGCGAGCCGGGAGAATTCCCCGTGCCGGGCCACGAGATAGTTCTCATGGCATCCGTAGGAGTTTCCCGCAGAGTCGGTGTTGTTCTTGAAGAGGTAGACGTCGCCCGCGATTCCCTCCTCGTGCAGGCGGCGTTCGGCGTCGACGAGCAGACCTTCGAGAATGCGCTCACCGGCCTTGTCGTGGGTGACCAGTTCGGTCAGGTTGTCGCATTCGGGGGTTGCATATTCCGGATGCGATCCCACGTCGAGGTAGAGGCGGGCGCCGTTCCGCAGGAAGACATTGCTGCTGCGGCCCCATGACACGACACGGCGGAAGAGGTAGCGCGCCACTTCGTCAGGGGACAGTCGGCGCTGTCCCCTGAACGTGCACGTGACGCCGTACTCGTTCTCCAGCCCGAAAATGCGGCGGTCCATGACTGAACATTACGCCTTACGGCCTGAGCTGAAACCGGGTTCGACAGCACCGTTTCGATCATTTTCCGATCTCCGTACCGCGACGGTCATACGTCCGGGAACGTCCAGCGCCTTTTTCGTGGCCAGGAGAACGATCAGCGCCGCCACCCCACTGGCCCCGGCCACGGCGAAGCTCCACCGCGTGCCGCCCAGTTCGACGGCGGGGCCCGCGACCGCGGTGCCCACCGCCGCGCCCACCCCGAACGTCGTCACCAGCCAGGAGAACGCCTCGGTGACCGTGCCCTGCGGCGCGTGCCGGTCGACCACGATGAACGAGCAGGCCATCGTCGGGGCCAGGAAGACCCCCGCCAGGGCCGCCAGCGCGGTCATGGCGGCCACCCCCGGGGTCAGCGTCAGCGGCAGGTAGCCCAGCGCCAGCAGGGCCACCAGGAACCGCAGCCGGCGCTCCGGGGCCCCGGCCCACCGCCGCGCCCCGTACACCGCACCGCCGATCAGCGCGCCCAGGCCGAGCGCGGCCATCAGCCAGCCGTACACCGACTCCCGGCCGTGGTCGTCGGCGTACGCCACGGCGGCGACGGTGATCGAGCCCAGGGCGAGCCCGACGAAGAAGAACGCGCCCAGCAGAGCCAGCAGCCCCGGCGAGCGCAGCGCGCCCAGCCAGTGCGCCTCGCGGGGCGCGGAGCGCCAGGCCCGGGACGGCTCGGAGACGACCACGGAGAGCGCCCCGAGGACGCCGATCGCGTTGATCACCAGCAGCGCCGCGGCGGGCGACCAGAGGGAGACGAGCAGTGTCACCAGCAGCGGCCCCACCGTGAACATGATCTCCTGGGCGACCGCGTCCATCGCGTACGCCCGGTGCACCCGCTCCTCGCCGTCCAGCACCGACGGCCACAGGGCCCGCAGGCCGCCCTCCAGCGGCGGGGTGAACAGCCCCGCCACCACCACGCCCACGCAGGCCGCCGGCAGCGAGTGCGGGCCCGTCAGCGCGAGCAGCGCCATGCCGAGCCCCGACACCACGGCGGCCGGCAGCTGGACCCTCGGCTGTCCGCAGAGGTCCACGGCCCGGCCCAGCAGCGGCTGCCCGACGGCGGTGGACAGCCCGTAGACGGCCGCGAGCGCCCCGGCCAGGGTGTAGCTGCCGCCCTCGGCCCGGGTGAACAGCACGATCGCGATGTGGGCGGTGCCGTTGGGCAGCCGGCCGATCAGGGTTCCCGCCAGCAGTCTGGCGGCGTGCCGCGCCCGGAGGATGTCCAGATATCCGGCGGCCATGATCCGTCCCTCTCCTCGGGCGCCCTCCGGCGCCATGGGGTTTTACGTATAACTAAGCGGCCCATACGTACCATGTGCCGAGTTCACGGGTCCACCTCGGACCCGCCCCGACCGGCCCGGAGGCCCGAGTGACCAGCGCAGCACAGCCCGCCCCCGCCCGGCCCACCAGCCGGGACGTCGCCCGGGCGGCCGGCGTCTCGCAGGCCACGGTCTCCCTGGTGCTCGGCGACAAGTGGCGCGGCCGGGTCTCGGCGGCGACCGCCGAACGGGTGCGGCACGCCGCGGACGGCCTCGGCTACCGGCCCAACCTGGCCGCCCGCCACCTGCGCCTCGGCCGTACCAGGACGGCGCTGCTGGTGGTGCCGGCCCTCACCAGCGAGTTCTTCGCCCGCGTCTACACCGGCGCCGCCGCCGTCGCCGCCGAGCACGGCTTCGGGGTGGTGCTCTACCCGTCCCCGGAGGGCGTCGGCCCGGCCAGGGACCCCTTCGCCTCGGCGCGCGCCTCCCTGGACGGGGTGATCGCCTCCTCGATGGCCGCGGGGGCGCTCGACGCGCTGCGCGGCGCGGGCCTGCCGCTGGTCATGCTCGACAGCGACCCCGCGGACACCGGCGTCGCGGCGCGGGTCAACCTCGACATCGCGGACGGCATGCGGCAGGTCGCGGAGCATCTGCTCGCGCTCGGCCACCGCCGCTTCGTCCACCTGGCGTCGGCGGTCGACTCCTGGACGTTCGCGGTCCGCGCCCGGGCGCTGCGCGAGGCGGTGGCGGCGGTGCCCGGCGCCTCCCTGCGGACGGTCGGGGCCACGCTCGACGTCCGGGGCGGGCGCGAGGCCGCCGAGCGGGCGCTGGCCGCTCCGGGCCCGCGGCCCACGGCGGTCGTGTGCGACGACGACGTCCTCGCCGCGGGCGCCTGCAAGACGGCCCGCAGGCTCGGTCTGCGGGTCCCGGACGACCTGTCGGTCACCGGCTTCGACGATCTGGCCCTGGCCACGGCCCTGGAACCGGAGCTGACCACCGTGCGGCTGCCCGCGGAGCGGGTGGGCGAACGCGGCATGGCCGCCCTGCTGGCGGTCCTGGACGGCCGTCCCGCCGAGCCGGGCAGCCTGCCCGTGCGGCTGGTCACGAGGGGCTCGTCGGCGGCCCCGCCCGCGGACGGCGGCCGCGCATGACGGCGCCCCGGCCCGCCGGGAGGGGTGGACCGGGGCGCCGCGGGACCGCTACTCGGCGTCCCCGCCCGGACCGGCGGCGTCGGCCGGACCGGTGGTGTCCGCCGGGCCCGCGGCGGACGCGTCGCCCGCGCCGGGCTCCTCGCCGGAGGGCGCGGCCGGCGCGGACTCGCCGTCGGCCTCCAGCAGGCGGGCCAGCTGCCCGCCCACGATCCGCTTGAACTTCCGCTGCTGCGGCCGCGTACGGTCCAGGACCGCGACCTCCAGCCGCTCCGCGGGGATCTCCCGCTCGCTGCCGTTGGGGTCCCGGGACAGCGCCTGCACCGCGAGCTTGAGCGCCTCCGCGAGCGTCATCCCGTCGCGGTGCCGCTGGTCGAGGAAGGAGCCGATCTGCTCGGCGTTGCCGCCGACGGCGACCGAGCCGTGCTCGTCGACGATCGAGCCGTCGTGCGGCAGCCGGTAGATCTGGTCGCCCTCCGGCTCGGCGCCGACCTCGGCGACCACCAGCTCCACCTCGTACGGCTTCTCGGCCGCGCTGGAGAAGATGGTGCCCAGCGTCTGGGCGTAGACGTTGGCCAGCCCGCGGGCCGTCACGTCGTCCCGGTCGTAGGTGTAGCCGCGCAGGTCGGCGTAGCGCACCCCGCCGATGCGGAGGTTCTCGTACTCGTTGTACTTGCCGGCGGCGGCGAAGCCGATCCGGTCGTAGATCTCGCTGAACTTGTGCAGCGCGCGGGACGGGTTCTCACCGACGAACACAATGCCGTCGGCGTACTGCAGCACTACCAGGCTGCGTCCACGGGCGATGCCCTTGCGGGCGTACTCCGCCCGGTCGGCCATGGCCTGCTGGGGTGAGACATAGAACGGCGTCGACACCGGTTATCCGTCCCTTTCTGTCAGTGACGAGAGCGTCGGGGAAGCATGGGAACGGCGGTCAGAGCAACGCGGCGCGCGGGCCGTCGGGCTGCTCCATCCGGTGTTCCAGGATCGAGCGGGCGATCTCGGAGGATTCCGCGTCGGACAGCTTCCGGAAGCCTTCGTCGGTGATGACGGTGACGATCGGGTAGATCCGCCGGGCCACGTCGGGGCCGCCGGTCGCCGAGTCGTCGTCGGCGGCGTCGTACAGCGCCTGGACGACCAGGGTGAGGGCCTGCTGCTCCGTCAGGTCGTCGCGGTAGAGCTTCTTCATCGAGCCGCGGGCGAAGATCGACCCGGAGCCGGTCGCCGCGTATCCGGTCTCCTCGGAGCGGCCGCCGGTGACATCGTACGAGAAGATCCGTCCCTTCTGGCGGTCGACGTCGTAGCCCGCGAAGAGCGGCACGATGGCCAGTCCCTGCATGGCCATCGCCAGATTGCCGCGGATCATCGTGGAGAGCCGGTTGGCCTTGCCCTCCAGGGAGAGCTGGGCGCCCTCCACCTTCTCGAAGTGCTCCAGCTCCAGCTGGAAGAGCTTGACCATCTCCACGGCCAGTCCGGCCGTGCCGGCGATGCCCACCGCCGAGTACTCGTCGGCCGGGAAGACCTTCTCGATGTCGCGCTGGGCGATCATGTTGCCCATGGTGGCCCGCCGGTCGCCGGCCAGGACCACGCCGCCGGGGAACGCCGCCGCGACGATGGTCGTCCCGTGCGGCGCCTCGATGACCCCCTGCACGGGCGGCAGGCTCCGGTTGCCCGGGAGCATCTCGGGCGCGTGGGCGGACAGGAACTCCATGAACGAAGAGGATCCCGGCGTCAGGAAGGCAGCCGGCAGTCGCCCGGTGCCGCGGGTGTTGGCTTCCACGCGTTTCCCTCCAGGTATGCGACGGCCGTGCGCAAGGTGTCAGGAGCCTTTCCCGACGTGCCGGTGGCCGCATTGCGGTCGATGCGTTGTGCCAGGGACCCTACCCGTCCCCCGGCGGTGATCCACACGAACCCGGAGGGGCGGCCGCACGGCTCGCCGTGCCGTTTGCGACCGCGCGGTACGGGCCGACTCGGCCCGTACCGCGCGCGTCCTGATCCACTCCCCCGAATTCACGATCGCGAACTACTGTCCGCCCTTCTGGACGAAGGAGCGCACGAAGTCCTCCGCGTTCTCCTCCAGCACGTCGTCGATCTCGTCCAGAACCGAGTCGACGTCGTCGCTCAGCTTCTCCTGGCGTTCCTTGAGGTCGTCGGAGGCCTGCGCGTCCTGCGCCTGCTCCTCGACCTCCTCGGTGGAACGCGTCGCCCTCTGCTGTCCGCCGCCGGTGTCCTTGGTCGCCATCTCGCTCACCCCGCTCGGTTCGAAGCACTTGATCAGACCCTACCCACGGGGTCCGACATCGGCCCGGTGCTCGTCGGAACACCCGGGGCCCTTTCCATGATTCCCCGATCGCGGCGCTTTCAGCCGCCCGACAGCGCCTGGACCAGTTCCTCCGCCGTGCGGCAGCGGTCCAGGAGCCGCTTGACGTGCTCGCGAGTGCCGCGCAGCGGTTCCAGGGTGGGCACCCGCTGCAGCGAGTCGCGGCCCGGCAGGTCGAAGATGACCGAGTCCCAGGACGCCGCGGCCACGTCGTCGGCGAACTGTTCGAGGCAGCGGCCCCGGAAGTAGGCCCTGGTGTCCTCCGGAGGGCCCGTACGGGCCTTCTCGACGTCGGCCTCGTCCAGCAGCCTCTTCATCTTCCCGCGGGCGGTCAGACGGTTGTACAGGCCCTTCTCGGCCCGCACGTCGGCGTACTGGAGATCCACCAGATGCAGCCGGGCGGCGTCCCAGTCCAGGCCGTCGCGGCGGCGGTAGCCCTCCATGAGCTCCCGCTTGGCCACCCAGTCCAGCTCCCCGGACAGACTCATCGGGTCGTTCTCCAGCCGGTTGAGGGTGTCCTCCCACCGGCTCAGCACGTCCTTGGTCTGCTCGTCGGCGTCCGCGCCGTACCGCTCCTCGACGTACTTGCGGCCCAGCTCGAAGTACTCCATCTGGAGCTGCACCGCGGTGAGCGTGCGGCCGCTGCGCAGCGTGACCAGCTGTTTCAGGGTGGGGTCGTGGGAGACGTGGTGCAGGGTGCGCACCGGCTGGTCGACCGCGAGGTCCACGTTGATGAAGCCGTCCTCGATCATGGAGAGGACCAGCGCGGTGGTGCCCAGCTTGAGGTAGGTCGAGATCTCCGCGAGGTTCGCGTCGCCGATGATCACATGGAGCCGGCGGTACTTCTCCGCGTCGGAGTGCGGTTCGTCGCGGGTGTTGATGATGGGGCGCTTGAGCGTGGTCTCCAGCCCGACCTCGACCTCGAAGTAGTCGGCGCGCTGGCTGAGCTGGAAGCCGTGCTCGTGGCCGTCCTGGCCGATGCCCACGCGCCCCGCGCCCGTGACCACCTGGCGGGAGACGAAGAACGGGGTCAGATGGCGCACGATCTCCGAGAAGGGGGTCTCCCGCTTCATCAGGTAGTTCTCGTGCGTGCCGTACGAGGCGCCCTTGTTGTCCGTGTTGTTCTTGTAGAGATGGATCGGCTGGGCGCCCGGGAGCTGGGCGGCGCGCTCGGCCGCCTCCGCCATGATGCGCTCGCCCGCCTTGTCCCAGAGCACCGCGTCCCGCGGGTTGGTGACCTCCGGGGAGCTGTACTCGGGGTGGGCGTGGTCCACGTAGAGGCGGGCCCCGTTGGTGAGGATGACGTTGGCGAGGCCGATGTCCTCGTCGGTGAGCTGGCTGGAGTCCGCGGCCTCGCGGGCGAGGTCGAATCCCCGCGCGTCCCGCAGCGGATTCTCCTCCTCGAAGTCCCACCGGGCACGGCGCGCCCGGTGCATCGCCGCCGCGTAGGCGTTGACGATCTGGGACGAGGTGAGCATGGCATTGGCGTTGGGGTGGCCGGGGACGGAGATCCCGTACTCCGTCTCGATGCCCATTACTCGCCGTACGGTCATGCGGCCCTCCTTGCCCGGCGGCGCTCCCTGGCGGGGCGGCGCTCCAGTACCGCTGCTGGTCCGGTGCCCGTGCGCGGTGCCCGCTCCCGCACCGCGCGACCGGGCGGTACGCAAGAGCCTAGAGCGACTCCGCGCCGGTGGGGGAGATCGATTTCGTCTTTGCTGAGATGTCGGGCGAGCTGTCCGGAAAACGACCGGCTGCGGATGCCCGGCGGGGCATCCGCAGCCGGTTCCTTTTCTAAAGGTACTGCCCGGTATTCGCCACCGTGTCGATCGAGCGGCCGGTGTCCGCACCCTGCTTTCCGGTGACGAGCGTACGGATGAATACGATCCGCTCGCCCTTCTTGCCGGAGATGCGGGCCCAGTCGTCCGGGTTCGTGGTGTTCGGCAGGTCCTCGTTCTCCTTGAACTCGTCCACGCACGCCTGGAGGAGATGGGAGACGCGCAGGCCCTTCTGGCCCTGGTCGAGGAATGCCTTGATCGCCATCTTCTTCGCCCGGTCGACGATGTTCTGGATCATCGCGCCGGAATTGAAGTCCTTGAAGTAGAGGACTTCCTTGTCGCCGTTGGCGTACGTGACCTCCAGGAAGCGGTTCTCCTCGGTCTCGCTGTACATCCGCTCGACGACGGACTGGATCATGGCGTGCGCGGCGGACTCCTTGGAGCCGGCGTGCTCCGCGATGTCGTCCGAGTGCAGCGGCAGCGAGGAGGTGAGGTACTTCGCGAAGATGTCCTTCGCGGCCTCCGCGTCGGGGCGCTCGATCTTGATCTTCACGTCGAGCCGGCCGGGGCGCAGGATCGCGGGGTCGATCATGTCCTCGCGGTTGGAGGCGCCGATGACGATCACGTTCTCCAGGCCCTCGACGCCGTCGATCTCGGCGAGCAGCTGGGGGACGATGGTGTTCTCCACGTCCGAGCTGACACCGGAGCCCCGGGTGCGGAAGAGGGACTCCATCTCGTCGAAGAAGACGATGACGGGCGTGCCCTCGCCCGCCTTCTCGCGGGCCCGCTGGAAGACCAGGCGGATGTGCCGCTCGGTCTCGCCGACGTACTTGTTGAGGAGTTCCGGGCCCTTGATGTTGAGGAAGTAGCTCTTCCCCGCGGGCTGGCCGGTGACCTCGGCGACCTTCTTGGCGAGGGAGTTGGCCACGGCCTTGGCGATGAGCGTCTTGCCGCATCCGGGCGGGCCGTAGAGCAGGATGCCCTTGGGCGGCCGCAGTTCGTGCTCCTTGAAGAGGTCCGGGTGGAGGTAGGGCAGCTCGACCGCGTCCCGGATCAGCTCGATCTGGTCGCCCAGGCCGCCGATCCTGTCGTAGTCGATGTCCGGCACCTCTTCGAGGACGAGCTCCTCGACCTCGCTCTTGGGGACCACCTCGTAGACGTAGCCCGACCGGGGCTCGAGCAGCAGGGCGTCACCGGGGCGGATGGTGGCGTCCAGCAGGGGCTCGGCGAGCCGTACCACCCTCTCCTCGTCGGTGTGCCCGATGACCAGGGCCCGCTCGCCGTCCTCCAGGATCTCCTTCAGGGTGACGATGTCCCCGGCCCGCTCGAACTCCATGGCGTCGACCACGTTGAGCGCTTCGTTGAGCATGACTTCCTGGCCGCGCCGAAGGCCGTCGAGCTCCACGCCGGGGCTGACGTTCACCCGGAGCTTGCGGCCGCCGGTGAAGATGTCGCAGGTACCGTCCTCGTTGGCCTGGAGAAACACGCCGAATCCGGCCGGCGGCTGCGCGAGCCGGTCGACTTCCTCCTTCAGGGCCACGATCTGGTCCCGGGCCTCACGGAGCGTGTTGGCGAGCCGCTCGTTCTGCGCGGTCACGCCCGCCAGGTTGGTCTGCAACTCGACGATCCGCTCTTCGAGAATCCTCGTATGGCGCGGAGAGTCGGCGAGCTTGCGTCGCAGGACGGCGATTTCCTGCTCGAGATAGGCGACCTGGCCGGCTGGGTCTTCGGACCCCCGCCCGGGCCGGATGCCGCGGTTGATGTCGTCGTCGTGGGCTGCCACGGTCCTCACCTCCTCCAAGGGGAGCTGGACGCTTCCTGACCCTACCTGGGTGGGTGATGATTGAAACCCCTAGATCACAAAGACTGCGGGGCGTGTCCGATCTTCACCCTTGCGTTCCCCCTCGTCTCAGGGGAATACCCACCCTTCAACATCGGAAAGCGGCCGGTTGTATCGTCGAAGCGTTCAAGACCCGTCACGGCCGGCCGCTTCCGGTTCGGATCCGCAGGAACGGCAGGAGAGATGACCGTGCAGCAGGACGCCCCCACCGACGGCGAGGCACCGGACCTGGAGGTGTGGATCGACCAGGACCTCTGCACGGGGGACGGCATCTGCGTGCAGTACGCGCCCGAGGTCTTCGAGCTGGACATCGACGGTCTGGCCTATGTGAAGAGCGCCGACGACGAGCTGCTTCAGGAGAGCGGCGCGACGACGCCGGTGCCCCTGCCGCTGCTCCAGGACGTGGTCGACTCCGCCAAGGAGTGCCCCGGCGAGTGCATTCACGTACGTCGTGTTTCGGACAGGGTCGAGGTGTACGGCCCCGAGGCCGCCTGACCGGCCTCCGGCCGGAAACCGTCCGGCCGCCCGCGCCGGCGCGGCGCGTTCAGACGCGGACCGGGGCGGCGCCGGCGCCACGCACGAAGACCCCGCCCTGCCAGCGCCAGGTGGCCTTCTCCCGCTGGTCGGGGCAGCAGCGCGGGACGTCGGCGGAGGAGTAGCCGAGCAGCGTGGCGGAGACGACGCCGTCCCGCACCGCGAGCTCCTCGACGCTCATCCCCCGGGCGGGGTCCACCAGGGTCGCCACGACCCTCGGCGCGGCCCCGCCTCCCCGTCCCCGGGTGAGGACGTAGACGCCGCTGGGCGGGGTGCCGGAACCGGCGGCGCAGTGGACCGCGGCGACGGTCTCGGGGCGGCCGTCGCCGTCCAGGTCGCCGGGGACCTGCCGGGCCACGGTGTGTCCCAGCCCGCCGCAGTCCAGGGGGTATTCGGCGCGCGTCGCGTCGGGGGCGGCGGCCGGGGCCGCGTTCTGCCCGGCGGCGGCCCGGCGATGGGTGGACGCGGACGCCTCGGGCTCCGGCTGGAGCAGGCCCGCGGCGGCGACGACGGCGGCCATGGCCGCCGCGGTGGCCAGCCAGTGCAACGGCCGGGTCTGGGTGTGCGCGAGGTCCGGGAGCTCGGAGGTCTGCACGCGCGCTGTCTCCTGTGGTTCCTGTGTGGTTCCGGTGGACGGGATGCCCGGGGGCCCGCCGCCGCCGTGAGGAATCCGCGGTGGCGTGGGAGTGGCCAGCATCGTGCCACACCCGGCGGAGCGGGGGAAACGGCGGGGTCGGCGGGTCGGCGCGGACCTGACGTCGGGACAACGAAGGGGCGCCGCCGCCGAGTTCCCGGGTCGGTCCGGGAACTCGGCGGCGGCGCCGGTATGTTGCGCGGCCCGGCCGCACCCCCGGACTCCTCCGCCGGGTGCGGGGCCGCGGGTCGGCCGGGTCTCAGTCGCGCGAGGAGGAACCGCTCCGGCTGCCGGGACCGTCGTAGTCCTCGCCGTAGGCGCCCTTGGCGGGGCGGCGGCGGCGCAGCGGGGGCTCGACGCCGTCGGCCAGGCGACGGGCGGTGACGAGGAAGCCGGTGTGCCCGATCATGCGGTGGTCGGGGCGGACGGCCAGTCCCTCGACGTGCCAGTTGCGGATCATCGACTCCCAGGGCTGCGGCTCGGCGAAGCAGCCGATCTCGCGGATGGACTCGACGGTCCGCGCGAGCTGGGTGGTGGTCGCGACGTACGCGCAGAGGATGCCGCCGGGCACCAGCGCCTTGGAGACGGCCTCCAGGCACTCCCAGGGGGCGAGCATGTCGAGGACGACCCGGTCGACGTCGGTGTCCGACAGGTTGTCCTGGAGGTCGCCGACGGTGAGCTGCCAGGCGGGGTGCGGTTCGCCGAAGTAGCGTTCCACGTTCTGCCGGGCGATCTCGGCGAAGTCCTCGCGGCGCTCGTAGGAGTGCAGCATGCCCTGGTCGCCGATGGCGCGGAGCAGGAAGGTCGAGAGCGAGCCGGAGCCGACGCCGGCCTCCACGACGCGGGCGCCGGGGAAGATGTCCGCGAAGGCCAGGATCTGCCCCGCGTCCTTGGGGTAGACCACGGCGGCGCCGCGGGGCATGGACAGGACGTAGTCGGGGAGCAGGGGGCGCAGCGCGAGGTAGGCGACGTTTCCCGTGGTCCGGACAACACTGCCCTCGGGGGCGCCGATCAGCTCGTCGTGCGGGAAGGAACCTTTGTGGGTGTGAAAGTTCTTTCCGGCTTCGAGCGTGAAGGTGTAGTGGCGTCCCTTGGGATCGGTGAGCTGGACCTGGTCCCCGACCTTGAAGGGCCCGCGTCGGCGGGCGGCACCGGTCGGTTCAGACATGTGACCAGCCTACCGGTGATTCCCGGCCCGCCCGCCGCGAGCCCGGCGGGGGCGGGGCTGCCCCGCCCGGCCGCGGTCAGGCGGCGGGCCTGGCCAGGGCGGCGACGAAGGCCCGCTCGACGTCGGCGGTGGAGAGCACCCCGTAGATCTCGCCGGTCTCCTCGACCACCAGGTACTCGGTGGCGGGGGCGGCCCTGAGCCGGTCCAGGAGCGCCTCGCCGGACAGCTCGGCGGAGACCTTCATGCCCTCGGTGAGGTCCTGGGCGAGGCCGCCGACGGCGACCCAGGGGCGGCGGTGCTCGGGCACGGAGACGATGGCCGCCTCGCGGACGACGGCGGTGGGCTCGCCGTGGCCGTCGACGACGACCAGGGCGCGGGCTCCCGCCTCGTTCGCCCGGCGGAGGGCCTCGGAGAGCGGGGTCTCCGCCTCGACCGGGACGGCGCGCCGGGTGAGGGTGCGGGCGCGCAGCTCGGGCAGGTGCTCGCGCAGCCGGGCCATGCGCAGGCTGTTGCCCGCCCCGGTCCAGATGATGGCGGCCAGGATGGCGGCGAGCAGCGCGTCGGTGACGGTGTCCATGCCGCTGAGGTCGCGGGGGTCGTTCCCGAGCGAGCCGGTGTGGGTGAGCAGCGGCAGACCGATGAGGGTCACGACGGCGAGTCCGCGGCCGACCCAGGCGGCGGCGACGGTTCCGCTCATCGGCCGGCCGGTGAGCTTCCAGACGACGGCGCGGAGCATGCGCCCGCCGTCCAGCGGCAGCCCGGGCAGCAGGTTGAACGCGGCCACCAGGAGGTTGGAGATCATCAGGCCGGCGAGGAGCACGCCGGGGACGGTGCCGGGGGCGACGAACTCCATCCCGGCGTAGAAGAGCCCGGCGAGCACCAGGGAGAGCAGCGGGCCGACGAAGGCCAGCAGGAACTCGCGGCCGGGGGTCTCGGCCTCCTTCTCGATCTCGGAGACGCCGCCGAAGAACTGGAGCTGGATCCGGCGCACCGGGAGTCCGTAGCGCAGCGCCACGATCGTGTGGGCGAACTCGTGGACGAGCACGGAGGCGTAGAAGGCGATCGCGAAGAAGAGGGAGACCAGGTAGCGGGCGGCGCCGAGTTCCGGCAGCACGCGTTCGAGCTGGCCGCCGAAGACCCAGGTGATGAGCGCGGCCACGACGAACCAGCTGGGCGCGACGTACACGGGCACGCCGAAGGGGCGGCCCATGAGGAGGCCGCCTCCGGGCTCCTCGGGGCGTCGCGGGCCGTCCTTCTCCGGACCGCCGCCGGGGACCGGCGCCCCCGCGCCGGGCTGCGGGCGCCCGCTGTCGCCGCTCTCGTCCACGAGGTCCCTTCGGTCGGTGCCCGGTCGCACGATCATGCCGTGCCGGGGGTCTGTGGTCGATGGTAAGCCGCCTGATGTCATCGGGGGGCCGTAGGGTCTTCGTCATGACCTCCCTGCCGTCGGCCCGGCCGCCCGTGTCCCTCTCGCCGTCGCGTGCCGGCGATTTCATGCAGTGCCCCCTGCTGTACCGCTTCCGGGTCATCGACAAGCTGCCGGAGAAGCCGAGCGAGGCGGCGACCCGGGGCACGCTGGTGCACGCGGTCCTGGAGCGGCTCTTCGACGCCCCGGCGGCGGAGCGCACGGCCGGGCGGGCGACGGCGCTGATCCCCGGGCAGTGGGACCGGCTGCTGGAGTCGAGGCCGGAGCTGTCGGAGCTGTTCCCGGAGGACGCCGCCGGGGGCGAGCGGCTGGCGCGTTGGCTTTCCGAGGCGGAGCGGCTGGTGGAGCGGTGGTTCTCGCTGGAGGATCCGACGCGTCTGGAGCCGGCGGAGCGGGAGCTGTTCGTCGAGACGGAGCTGGAGTCGGGGCTGCGGCTGCGCGGGGTGATCGACCGGATCGACGTGGCGCCGACCGGCGAGGTCCGGATCGTGGACTACAAGACGGGGAAGGCGCCGCGCCCGGAGTACGCGGAGGGCGCGCTGTTCCAGATGAAGTTCTACGCCCTGGTGGTCTGGCGGCTGAAGGGCGTGGTGCCGCGCCGGCTCCAGCTGGTCTACCTGGGCAGCGGGGACGTGGTGACGTACGACCCGGTCCTGGGCGATCTGGAGCGGGTCGAGCGGAAGCTGCTGGCGCTGTGGGAGGCGATCCGGCACGCCACGGAGACGGGCGACTGGCGGCCCCGGCCGACGAAGCTCTGCGGCTGGTGCGACCACCAGGCGTTCTGTCCGGAATTCGGCGGGACTCCCCCGGTCTATCCGCTGGCGGTACGCCCGGCGGAGTCCGAGCAGGATGTCCAGGGCAGAATGGACCCGGTCCGCGCCGAGGCCGCGGGCCCGTGACCGTCGAGGGATTCCGAGGAGACCTTGTGGCAATCCGCGTCCTGTTGGTCGACGACCAGCCCCTGCTGCGCACCGGCTTCCGGATGATCCTGGAGGCGGAGAGCGATATCGCGGTGGTGGGCGAGGCCGGTGACGGCCTCCAGGCCCTGGACCAGGTGCGGGCGCTCCAGCCCGACGTGGTCCTGATGGACATCCGGATGCCGCGGATGGACGGCGTGGAGGCGACGCGCCAGATCACCGGTCCGGGCCGGGACGGTCCGGCGAAGGTGCTGGTGCTGACCACGTTCGACCTGGACGAGTACGTGGTGGAGGCGCTGCGCGCCGGTGCCAGCGGCTTCCTGCTGAAGGACGCCCCGGCCCACGAGCTGGTGCAGGCGATCCGGGTGGTCGCCGGGGGCGAGGCGATGCTGGCTCCGAGCATCACCCGCAGGCTGCTCGACAAGTACGCGGACCACCTGCCGTCGGGCGAGGAGCCGGTGCCGGACACGCTGCACACGCTGACCGACCGCGAGGTCGAGGTGCTGAAGCTGGTGGCGCGCGGCCTGTCGAACGCGGAGATCGCGGCGGACCTGTTCGTCAGCGAGACGACGGTCAAGACGCATGTCGGCCATGTGCTGACCAAGCTCGGGCTGCGCGACCGGGTGCAGGCCGCCGTGTACGCGTACGAGAGCGGGCTGGTGCGTCCCGGCGCCCAGTGAGGCGGGTCCCGGCCACCCGGCGGGCCCGCCGGGTCTCCCCCCGGGCCCGCCGGTCTCAGCCGTCGTCGCGGCTCAGCTCCCACAGCCGGATCTCGGCCGAGGAGTCGACGGCCCATTCGACGCCGGTGAGGCCCCGGCGGGAGGCCGCGTACTGCTTGCCCTGCCAGAGCGGCAGGACGGGCACGTCCTCGGCGACGATGTCCTGGAGCCGCTTGAACGTCGGCGCCGCGGCGTTGCGGTCGGGCTCGCGGCGGGACCGCGGGATGAGCGTCTCCTGCGCCTGCTTCGAGGTGTACGGCGAGTCGAGGAAGTTGTTCCGGTCGAGGAACGGCGCGATGAAGTTGTCGGGGTCCGGGAAGTCGGGGAACCAGCCGAAGCCGTAGACGGCGTAGTCGCCGCGCACCTGCGCGGGCCGGAACGCCGACCAGGGGGCGCCCTCGACGGTGACGTCGAACAGCCCGGTGGCGTTGAACTGCTTCCGCAGGGTCTGGAACTCGGCCGCGGTCGCGGCGCCGAAGTGGTCGGTCGTGTAGTGCAGGGTGAGCTTCACGGGGGTGCGGACGCCCGCCGCGCGCAGGATCTCGGCGGCCTTGGCGGTGCTGGGCTCGCCGTAGCGGTTGTAGAACGAGCTGGTGTGTCCGGCGATGCCGGAGGGGATCAGCGAGTACAGCGGATCGGCCGTGGTGCCGTACACCTCGCTCGCGATCTCCCCGCGGTCGACGACCTGGGCCATGGCCTGGCGGACCGCCTTGTTCCGGACGGCCGGGTCGTCGGTGTCGAATCCGAGGTAGCGGATGGCGTAGCCGGGCAGTTCGGTGAGTTCGACGTCGTCGCCGGGGTGGTCGAGCAGCCGCCGGGCCTGCTCGGGCGCCATGGTGCGGGTCATCATGTCGATCTTCTTGTCGTCGAAGGCCCTGCCCATCGCCGCCGCGTCGGGGAAGAGACGCAGTTCCGCCTTGTCGTTCCGGACGGTCGCACCCCCCTGGTAGCGGGGGTTCCGGGTGAACCGGACCTCGACCACCCGGCCGTGCTCGACCTTCGGCTTCATCGTGTACGGGCCCGAGCCGTCGACCTGGAATCCGGTGCGGGCGGACTTCGCGGGGTACTTGTCCCGGGGCACGATCCCGGCGACCGGGGTGGCGAGCTTGTACGGGAACGTCGCGTCCGGCGCGCGGAGGTGGAAGACGATCCCCCGGTCCCCCTGCGTCTCGACGGTGTCGATGCCGGAGAGCAGGGTCACGGGTCCGTGGGGGGCGTGGATGCGGATGACCCGGTCGATCGAGTACTTCACGTCGTCCGGGGTGACGGGGGCGCCGTCGGCGAAGGTGAGGCCGGGGCGGAGCCGGCAGCGGTAGCTCTCGTTCTGGGTGTCGGTGAAGCCGCAGCTCTCCGCCGCGTCGGGCACGGGTTCGCCGCCGCCGCGGGGCACGTGCACGAGGGACTGCACGGTCTGCCGGAGCACGTTCCAGACGCCCGCGTCGTAGCCGACCGCGGGGTCGAACGGCGCGGGGTCGTCCTTCGAGGCGACGAACCGGTCGGTGGTGCCGACGGCGACGGCGTCCCGGGCATCGCCCTCCCCCGGCGCTCCGCAGGCGGCGAGCACGGGGGCGAGCAGGCCCATGAGGGCCGGCAGCACCAGGGTCTTGCGGTTCATCCGGGTCGTTCTCCCTCTTGTGCGCGTCGGGAGAGCGACCTTAGCCGGGCGTTCCGGCCATGGCGGAAACCGACCGGACTGCGCGTGACCGGCCGGTGATGGGCGGCGACGGCGCGTCGCATTCCCGGCTCCGGAACCTATGCCCCAGGGGCTGACGAACAGGACATTCCCGGGCGCGGAAAGGGAGCGTCCTGGGCGGGATCCGAGGAGGCCGCACACACCATCCGGTGACAAAACTCACGCGTCGGCGGAGCGTGTTCCGGAGGGGCGTTCAGTTCACTCCGGTGATCAGACCCCGGAGGAAGGCGAGGTCGACCTCCTCCAGCGACCGCACGACCACCCGGCCGTTCGCGGGGGCGATCGGCGCCACGGACGGCACGGCGACCACCCGGCAGCCCGCGGCCTCCGCGGCGGCCACGCCGGTCGCGGTGTCCTCGATGACCGCGCAACGGCCGGGCTCGGCGCCGAAGCCGGAGGCGGCGGTCAGATAGGGCTCGGGGTGCGGCTTGGTGCGGGTGACCTCGTCGCCCGCGACGCTGAGGGCGAAGTGGTGGTGGCCCACCGACTCCAGCACCCGGTCGATGATCCGCCGGTGCGAGGCGGAGACCAGCGCGGTGGGGATCTCGTGCCGGACGAGTTCGGCGAGCAGCCGCCGCGCGCCCGGCATCAGTGGCACCCCGCGGCCGAGGCGCCGCTCGAAGCGGTCGTTGAGCAGCACGGTGAGCTCGGCGAGGGTGATGTCGGCGCCGGTGGCGTCCAGCAGGTAGCCCGCGCTGCGGGTCATCGGTCCGCCGACCACCACGTGCCGCCACGCCTCGTCGAGCTGGTGTCCGAGCTCGGCGAAGACCTCCACCTCGGCGTCCCACCAGAAGCCCTCGGTGTCGACGAGGGTGCCGTCCATGTCGAGCAGGACGGCCTGCAATGCGGCGCCTTCGGCCGCGCGGGTCATGGACGCGGGGACCGTACTGGTCATCCGGCACCACCTTCCGTGAGGGACGAGAAGGCCGGCCGCCTTTTCCCGTGGGAAGGACGACCGGCCTGCACTGGACCGACCAGTGTACGACGTGTGTGCCGCGACCGTGCGGTGAACGTCGTGCTACCGCGCGTTGAAGTACTTCGCCTCCGGGTGGTGGATGACGATGGCGTCGGTGGACTGCTCCGGGTGCAGCTGGAACTCCTCCGAGAGGTGCACCCCGATCCGCTCCGGCCGCAGCAGCTCGGCGATCTTCGCCCGGTCCTCCAGGTCGGGGCAGGCCCCGTAGCCCAGCGAGAAGCGCGCGCCCCGGTACTTCAGGGCGAACATGTCCTCCACCTCGGCCGGGTCCTCGCCGCCGAAGCCCAGCTCGGAGCGGACCCGGGCGTGCCAGTACTCGGCCAGGGCCTCGGCCAGCTGCACGGACAGGCCGTGCAGCTCCAGGTAGTCGCGGTAGGCGTTGGCCTCGAAGAGCTTGGCGGTCTCGCCGCCGATCCGCGAGCCGACGGTGACGACCTGGAGCCCGACCACGTCCGTCTCGCCGGACTCCTCGGGGCGGAAGAAGTCCGCGAGGCAGAGGCGGCGGCCGCGGCGCTGGCGCGGGAAGGTGAAGCGGGTGCGCTCGGAGCCGTCCTCGTGGAGCAGGATCAGGTCGTCGCCCTTGGAGACGCACGGGAAGTAGCCGTAGACGACGGCGGCTTCCAGCAGGTTCTCGGTGTGGAGCTTGTCGAGCCAGCCGCGCAGGTGCGGGCGGCCCTCGTTCTCCACCAGTTCCTCGTACGTCGGGCCGTCGCCGGCGCGGGTCTGCTTGAGGCCCCACTGGCCCTTGAAGAGCGCGCCCTCGTCCAGCCAGGACGCGTACTCCTTGAGCTGGATGCCCTTGATCACCCGGGTGCCCCAGAACGGGGGCTCGGGGACGCGGTTGTCGACGGCGACGTCGGACCGGACGCCCTCCTCCGGCTCGTCGACCTCCAGGACGGCGGTGTCGCGCTTGGGCACCCGGCGCTGCTTGAGCTCGGGAAGGGCCGCCCCGGGCACGCCGCGCTTGACCGCGATCAGGGCGTCCATCAGGCGCAGGCCCTCGAACGCGTCCCGGGCGTAGCGCACCTCGCCCTCGTACAGCTCGTGCAGGTCCTGCTCGACGTAGGCGCGGGTGAGCGCGGCGCCGCCGAGGATCACCGGGTAGACGGCGGCCAGCTTGCGCTGGTTCAGCTCCTCCAGGTTCTCCTTCATGATCACGGTGGACTTGACCAGGAGACCGGACATGCCGATGACGTCGGCCTTGTGCTCCTCGGCCGCCTCCAGGATCGCGGAGACGGGCTGCTTGATGCCGAGGTTGACGACGTTGAAGCCGTTGTTGGACAGGATGATGTCGACGAGGTTCTTGCCGATGTCGTGGACGTCGCCGCGCACGGTGGCCAGCACGATGGTGCCCTTGCCCTCGGCGTCGGACTTCTCCATGTGCGGCTCCAGATGGGCCACCGCGGACTTCATGACCTCGGCGGACTGGAGCACGAACGGCAGCTGCATCTGGCCGGAGCCGAAGAGCTCGCCGACCACCTTCATGCCGTCGAGGAGGGTGTCGTTGACGATGTCGAGCGCGGGCCGGGTGAGCAGGGCCTTGTCGAGGTCGGCCTCCAGGCCGTTCTTCTCGCCGTCGATGATCCGGCGCTTCAGGCGCTCGTCGAGCGGCAGGGCGGCCAGTTCCTCGGCCTTGCCCGCCTTCATCGACTTGGTGCTGACGCCCTCGAAGAGCTCCATGAGCTTCTGGAGGGGGTCGTAGCCCTCGGCGCGGCGGTCGTATACGAGGTCGAGGGCGACCTTCACCTGCTCCTCGTCGAGGCGCGCGATCGGCAGGATCTTGGACGCGTGCACGATCGCGGAGTCGAGACCGGCCTTGACGCATTCGTCGAGGAAGACCGAGTTGAGGACCGTGCGGGCGGCCGGGTTGAGTCCGAAGGAGATGTTGGACAGGCCGAGGGTGGTCTGCACCTCGGGGTGGCGCCTCTTGAGCTCGCGGATGGCGCCGATGGTGGCGATGCCGTCGCCCCGGCTCTCCTCCTGGCCGGTGCAGATGGTGAAGGTGAGGCAGTCGATGAGGATGTCCGACTCGCGGATGCCCCAGTTGCCGGTCAGGTCCGCGATCAGCCGCTCGGCGACCGCGACCTTGTGCTCAATGGTGCGGGCCTGGCCCTCCTCGTCGATGGTGAGGGCGATCAGCGCGGCGCCGTGCTCGGCGGCCAGCGCGGCGACCTTGGCGAAGCGCGACTCGGGGCCGTCGCCGTCCTCGTAGTTGACGGAGTTGAGGACGGCCCGGCCGCCGAGCTTCTCCAGCCCGGCGCGGAGCACCGGCACCTCGGTGGAGTCCAGGACGACCGGGAGGGTGGAGGCGGTGGCGAAGCGCCCGGCCAGCTCCTCCATGTCCGCGACGCCGTCCCGGCCGACGTAGTCCACGCACAGGTCGAGCATGTGGGCGCCCTCGCGGATCTGGTCGCGCGCCATCTCCACGCAGTCGTCCCAGCGGCCCTCCAGCATCGCCTCGCGGAACTTCTTGGAGCCGTTGGCGTTGGTCCGCTCGCCGATGGCCAGGTACGAGGTGTCCTGGCGGAACGGGACAGTCTGGTAGAGCGAGGCCGCGCCCGGCTCGGGGCGGGGGTCGCGGGGGGTCAGGTCCGCGCCGCGGACGCGTTCGACGAGTTCCCGCAGGTGGGCCGGGGTCGTGCCGCAGCAGCCGCCCACCAGCGAGAGGCCGTACTCCTGGACGAATGTCTCCTGGGCGTCCGCGAGGCCCTCGGGGCCGAGCGGGAAGTGCGCCCCGTCCTTGGTCAGCACCGGCAGACCCGCGTTGGGCATGCAGAGGAGGGGGATGCGGGAGTGGCGCGTGAGGTAGCGCAGGTGCTCGCTCATCTCGGCGGGGCCGGTCGAGCAGTTCAGGCCGATCATGTCGACGCCCAGCGGCTCCAGCGCGGTGAGCGCGGCGCCGATCTCGGAGCCCAGCAGCATGGTGCCGGTGGTCTCGAAGGCCAGGGAGCACAGCAGCGGGAGGCCGCTGCCGGTCGCCTCCAGGGCGCGCCGGGCGCCCAGCACGGCGGCCTTGGTCTGCAGCAGGTCCTGCGTCGTCTCGATGATGAGCGCGTCCACGCCGCCGGCGATCAGGCCCTCGGCGTTCTGCTGGAAGCCGTCGCGCAGCGCGGTGTACGGGGCGTGTCCCAGGGTCGGCAGCTTGGTGCCGGGGCCCATGGAGCCGAGCACCCAGCGCTGCTGCCCGGTGGACGCGGTGAACTCGTCGGCGGTCTCGCGGGCGATGCGGGCGCCGGCCTCGGAGAGCTCGTGAATGCGGTCCGCGACCTCGTACTCGCCCAGGGCCGAGGCGTTGGCCCCGAAGGTGTTCGTCTCGACGCAGTCCACGCCGACGGCGAAGTACTCCCGGTGGACCGAGCGCACGATGTCGGGGCGGGTGACGTTGAGGATCTCGTTGCAGCCTTCGAGGTTCTGGAAGTCCTCGAGGGTGGGGTCCTGTGCCTGGAGCATGGTGCCCATCGCTCCGTCGGCCACCACCACCCGGGTGGCGAGCGCTTCGCGGAGCGCGGCGACGCGGCTCCGGCTGTCGGCGGAAGGGGTCGGCGACGAGGCCATGGATGTGCTCCCTGGGATGCGACGGCTGTCGGCTTTGCGTCCTCGGCGAAGGACGCACCACGCCAGCGTAGCCGGGTGGCGGCCGGGGGCGTCACTCCGTCCCACGGAACGGACGGCATGCTGTGCGGGGCGATGTCCGGATCCGAGGGGTGCGGAAAGGGCGCGGCGGTTTCCCTCTGTGATCGAGCGCGGGTCGACATCGGCCGATAGTGTTCAGCATTGTCGAACCAAGGTGGAGGAGTACGGCGCGATGGCCAAGAACATCCAGTCGCTGGAACGGGCGGCGGCGATGCTGCGCCTGCTGGCGGGCGGCGAGCGGCGGCTGGGACTGTCCGACATCGCCTCCTCGCTGGGCCTGGCCAAGGGGACCGCGCACGGCATCCTGCGCACGCTCCAGCAGGAGGGCTTCGTCGAACAGGACGCCGCGTCGGGCCGCTACCAGCTGGGCGCCGAGCTGCTCCGTCTGGGCAACAGCTATCTGGACGTCCACGAGCTGCGGGCCCGCGCCCTGGTGTGGACGGACGACCTGGCCCGTTCCAGCGGCGAGAGCGTCCACCTGGGCGTGCTGCACCAGCAGGGCGTCCTGGTCGTGCACCATGTCTTCCGGCCCGACGACAGCCGCCAGGTGCTGGAGGTGGGCGCCATGCAGCCGCTGCACTCCACGGCCCTGGGCAAGGTGCTCTCCGCGTACGACCCGGTGGCGCACACCGAGGCCCTGGAGGCCGAGCGGCGGTCCTTCACCCCGCACACCGTCACCGACGCCGCCGCGTTCGAGTCGATGCTCGACCTGATCCGGGCCCGGGGCTGGGCCGCGGACGTGGAGGAGACCTGGGAGGGGGTGGCCGCGGTGGCCGCCCCGATCCACGACCGGCGGCGGATGCCGGTAGGGGCGGTGGCCGTGACGGGCGCGGTGGAGCGGGTCCGCGCGGACGGCGAGCTGCGGCCCGAGCTGATCGCCGCGGTGCGGGACTGCGCGCGGGCGGTCTCCAGGGACCTCGGGGCCCGCCCCTTCTGACCCCGGCCGGGCCGCCGCCGGGCCGCCGTCGGCGCCTCTCCTGCCGCGGCACGGGGCACCGCCTGCCGCACCCCCTACCCTTCCCCCTCCCGGCGCACGCCCTCCCGCCGTGCGCCGTCGCACCACGCCCCGCCGCCGTTCCCCACACCCCGGACCGCCCCGCAACACCGGCCGACGCCGTCCGGATGACCGCCCTGTGACGCGGGTAACGATCCAGTTTTGGGTCACAGAACTCTTGACGCCCGAATGGCCGAAAGGAAGCATTGCCGTTCATCGGTCGGCATTGTCGAACGCCTAACGAAAACTAGCGTTAGGGTGTGACAGCGCCATGGGCCGGAAAACGCCCTCCCCCGAGGGCGCGGACCACCGGAGGGACCCGGGGTTCGGCTTCCCTGGACGAAGGACAAAGGAGTCGCGGGTGTCCAGCTCCGACATCTTCATCGGCGAGACCATAGGCACCGCCGTGCTCATCCTGCTCGGCGGCGGTGTCTGTGCCGCCGTCACGCTCAAACGCTCCAAGGCGCAGAACGCCGGCTGGCTCGCGATCGCCTTCGGGTGGGGTTTCGCCGTGCTGGCCGGCGCGTACCTGGCCGGCGGCGTCTCCGGCGCGCACCTCAACCCGGCGGTCACGATCGGTCTCGCGATCGAGGGCGGCACCAAGTGGAGCGATGTGCCGCTGTACCTCGGCTCCCAGATGCTCGGCGCGGTGATCGGCGCGGCGCTGGTCTGGCTGACGTACTACGGGCAGTTCCAGGCGCACCTGACGGATCCGGAGGTCGCGGACGCCCGGTCGGGTGACGAGGCCGCGGCCGGCCCGGCCGCCGCCCCGAAGGCGGGCCCGGTGCTGGGCATCTTCTCGACGGGTCCCGAGATCCGGCACGCGGCGCAGAACCTGGTCACCGAGATCATCGCCACCGTGGTGCTCGTCCTGGTGATCCTCACCGAGGGCCTGAACAACGACGGCAACGGCCTCGGCACGCTCGGCGCGCTGGTGACCGCCCTGCTGGTGGTCGGCATCGGCCTCTCGCTCGGCGGCCCGACGGGCTACGCGATCAACCCTGCCCGCGACCTCGGTCCGCGTATCGTGCACGCGCTGCTGCCGCTGCCGAACAAGGGCGGTTCCGACTGGGGCTACGCCTGGATCCCCGTCGTCGGCCCGCTGGTCGGCGGCGCGATCGCGGGCGGGCTCTACAACGTCGCCTTCGCCTGAGCCGTGACGCACAGCGTGACGCACAGAGCCCCACACCCTCAGGACCACACAGACTTCCAGGAGCACACCGTGACCGACGCACACACCGCCGGCCCGTTCATCGCGGCCATCGACCAGGGCACCACCTCCAGCCGCTGCATCGTCTTCGACCGGGACGGCCGGATCGTCTCCGTCGACCAGAAGGAGCACGAACAGATCTTCCCGAAGCCGGGCTGGGTGGAGCACGACGCGACCGAGATCTGGGCGAACGTCCAGGAGGTCGTCGCGGGGGCCGTGGCCAAGGCGGGCATCACCGCCGCCGACGTGAAGGCGATCGGCATCACCAACCAGCGTGAGACCACGCTGCTGTGGGACCGCCACACCGGCGAGCCCGTGCACAACGCCCTGGTCTGGCAGGACACCCGCACCGACGCGCTCTGCAAGGAGCTCGGCCGCAACGTGGGCCAGGACCGGTTCCGCCGCGAGACCGGCCTGCCGCTCGCCTCCTACTTCGCCGGCCCGAAGGTCCGCTGGCTGCTCGACAACGTCGAGGGGCTGCGCGAGCGCGCCGAGCGCGGCGACATCCTCTTCGGCACCATGGACTCCTGGGTCATCTGGAACCTGACCGGCGGCGCCGACGGCGGCGTCCACGTCACGGACGTCACCAATGCCTCGCGCACCCTCCTGATGAACCTGCACACCCTGACGTGGGACGACAAGATCCTCACGTCGATGGAGATCCCGGCGGCCGTGCTGCCCGAGATCCGTTCCTCCGCCGAGGTGTACGGCGCCGCGAAGGGCGGCGCCCTGGACGGCGTCCCCGTCGCCTCCGCGCTCGGCGACCAGCAGGCGGCCCTCTTCGGCCAGACCTGCTTCTCCGAGGGCGAGGCCAAGTCCACGTATGGCACCGGCACCTTCATGCTGATGAACACCGGTGAGCGGCCGGTCAACTCGTACAACGGTCTGCTGACGACCGTCGGGTACCGGATCGGCGACGAGAAGCCGGTCTACGCCCTGGAGGGCTCGATCGCCGTCACGGGTTCGCTGGTGCAGTGGATGCGCGACCAGATGGGCCTGATCAAGTCGGCGGCCGAGATCGAGACCCTGGCCTCGTCGGTCGAGGACAACGGCGGCGCGTACTTCGTGCCCGCGTTCTCGGGCCTGTTCGCCCCCTACTGGCGCTCCGACGCCCGGGGCGTCATCGCCGGTCTGACCCGGTACGTCACCAAGGCGCACATCGCCCGCGCCGTCCTGGAGGCCACCGCCTGGCAGACCCGCGAGATCACCGACGCCATGACCAAGGACTCCGGTGTCGAGCTGGCCGCGCTGAAGGTCGACGGCGGCATGACCTCCAACAACCTGCTGATGCAGACGCTCGCCGACTTCCTGGACGCGCCGGTGGTGCGGCCGATGGTCGCCGAGACCACCTGCCTCGGCGCCGCCTACGCCGCCGGCCTCGCCGTCGGCTTCTGGCCGGACACCGACGCCCTGCGCGCCAACTGGCGCCGGGCCGCCGAATGGACCCCCCGCATGGCCGCGGACACCCGCGACCGCGAGTACAAGAACTGGCTCAAGGCCGTGGAACGGACCATGGGCTGGATCGAGCACGAGGAGTAAGCGACATGACCACCCTGCAGAGCGTCCCGGCCCTCGGGACACACCCGGCCTCCGGCTCCCTCCCGAGCCGTGCCGAGACACGGGAGCAGCTGTCCAGGGCTGCGTACGACCTCCTGGTGATCGGTGGCGGCATCCTGGGCATCTCCACTGCCTGGCACGCCGCGCAGTCCGGGCTGCGGGTGGCCCTGGTGGACGCCGGCGACTTCGCCGGCGCCACCTCGTCCGCGTCCTCCAAGCTGCTCCACGGCGGTCTGCGCTACCTGCAGACCGGCGCGGTGAAGCTGGTCGCGGAGAACCACTTCGAGCGCCGTGCGGTGTCCCGCGAGGTGGCCCCGCACCTGTCCAACCCGCTCACCTTCTACCTGCCGGTGTACAAGGGCGGCCCGCACGGCGCGGCCAAGCTCGGCGCGGGCGTGTTCGCGTACTCGGCGCTGTCCGCCTTCGGCGACGGCGTCGGGCATGTGATCAGCCCGGCGCGGGCCCGGCGCGACGTGCCGGAGCTGCGCACGGACGGCCTGCGGGCCGTCGCGGTCTACGGCGACGACCAGATGAACGACGCCCGGATGGCGCTGATGACGGTCCGCGCGGCCGTCGACGCGGGCGCGGTGGTCCTCAACCACGCGGCGGTGACCGGGCTGCGGTTCACCAAGGGCCGGGTGACCGGCGCGGACCTCCAGGACCGCCTGGACGGCACGGAGTTCGGCGTCGACGCCCGGCTGGTGCTGAACGCCACCGGGCCGTGGGTCGACCACCTGCGGAAGATGGAGGACCCGGGCGCGGCGCCCTCGATACGCCTGTCCAAGGGCGCGCACCTGGTGCTGAAGCGCACCCGGCCGTGGAAGGCCGCGCTGGCCACCCCGATCGACAAGTACCGCATCACGTTCGCCCTGCCGTGGGAGGACATGCTGCTGCTGGGCACGACCGACGAGGCGTACGAGGGCGATCCGGCGGACGTCGCGGTCGACGAGAAGGACATCGCGCAGATCCTCGACGAGGCGGCGTTCTCCATCAGGGACCAGCAGCTGTCGCGCGATCTGATCACCTACTCCTTCGCGGGTCTGCGGGTGCTGCCCGGCGGGCCGGGCGACACGTCCAAGGCCAAGCGCGAGACGGTCGTGACGGAGGGCCGGGGCGGCATGCTGTCGGTCGCGGGCGGCAAGTGGACGACGTTCCGTCACATCGGCCGCACGGTGATGAACAAGCTGGCCGCGCTGCCCGGGCACCCCCTCGCCGACGACATGGAGCCGATCTCGCACCTGCCGAAGAAGCTCCCGCTGCCCGGCATCGCCAACCCGAACGCGGTGGCGCACCGGCTGCTGGTGGACGGCGCCGCGCCCGGCCCCCGGATGGCGGCCGACACGGCACGGCACCTCGCCACGCACTACGGCTCGCTCGCCTTCGACATCGCGCGGCTGGCGAACGAGAACCCGGCGCTGGCCGAGCGCGTCCACCCCGACGCGCCGGAGATCTGGGCGCAGGTCGCCTACGCCCGCGACCACGAGTGGGCCGAGACGGCGGACGACGTGCTGCGCCGCCGGACGACGCTGACGATCCGCGGCCTGGCGACGGACGGGATCCGGGAGCGCGTCGAGTCCATGCTCGCCGACCGGGACTGACGGCCCGCGCGCCGGGCGCGCCGGAGACGGCACGAGGGAACGGGACGGCTCCCGCGAGGGGCCGCCTCGTTCCGCGCGTCGCCGCCGGGGCCGCCGCGTCCGCCCGTCCCCGCGGCCCGACCCGGCGCCGCCCGGCCGCCGTCGCCCGCCGCCCTCCGCCCCGGGTGACGCGCCACCCGGGGAACGCGCCATACGACCGCCACACGGGCGCAACAGGGCGCGAGGACAGTCGAGGCATGAAGTTCTCGGTGCTCTCCCTCATCGGTCATGCCCCGCATCCGTTGACCCGTCGGCTTCCGTCCGCCGCCGAGCGGTTCGAGGAGGTGATCGGGACGGGCGTCGTCGCGGAGCGGCTGGGCTTCGACGCGTACGCGATCGGCGAGCGGCACGCCGGACCGTTCCTCTCGTCGAGCCCGGGCGTGGTGCTGGGCGCGCTCGCCGCCCGTACCTCCGCCATCCGGCTGCTGACCGGGGTCACGGTCGTGGCGATCCTCGATCCGGTGCGGGTGGCCGAGGACTTCGCGACGCTCGACCAGCTGTCCAGGGGCCGGATCGAACTGGTCGTGGGCAAGGGCGCGGAGGCCGGCCACTTCGACCTCTTCGGGCTCGACGAGAAACGCCAGTGGGACCTCCAGAAGGAGAAGTACGAGCTGCTGCGGCGGCTGTGGACCGAGGAAGGGGTCGACTGGGACGGCGAGTTCCGGCCCGCGCTGCGGAACGCGACGACGCTGCCGCGCCCGTACGCCGGCGCCCCGCGCGTCTGGCACGGCTCGGCCACCAGCCTCAACTCCCCCGAACTGGCGGCGCTCCACGGCGATCCGCTGTTCACCGCCAACGCCGTCCAGCCCCGGGCGGCGTACGCCCGGCTGATCGGCCACTACCGGGAGCGCTTCGAGGCGTACGGGCACGACCCGGCCCGCGCGCGGGTGGCGGCCGGTTCGGGCGGGCTGCTGATCGCCGACAGCTCGCAGCGCGCGGTGGCGCGCTACAAGGACCTGTACGAGGCGAGAGTCCGGCAGAGCTTCCGGCCGCACCTGGAGGGCCGGCCCGGCTACAACACCCCGTTCCGCACCATCGAGGAGGCCATCGCGGACGGGCCCCAGCTGATCGGCAGCCCGCAGCAGATCATCGACAAGATCCTCGGCTGGCACGAGGCGTACGGGCACGACCTCCAGTCCGTCACCGTGGACGGCTTCGGGCTGAGCCACCCCGAACAGGTCGAGACCCTGCGGCGGTTCGCGGAGGAGATCGCGCCGGTGGTGCGGCGCGAGGCGCCCTCCACGCTCTGGGACTGACCCCGCCCGGCCGGGCGCCGCGCCCCCGTCCGTGCCGGGGCGGCGGCCCGCGGAGCGCCCGGCCCCTCCGCCGCCTCCGAACCCGGTCGACGGCTCCTTTCCGGCCCCCGATAATGGCGGGATACGTCGGACGCCTGGTTCCGGTCGGTATCCAGGAGGAGCGCCATGGCTGTCACCGACGAGGCGATCGAGAAGATCAAGGAGATGATCGTCACGGGCGCGCTGCGGCCCGGCGACCGGCTCCCCAGGGAGAACGAGCTCGCGGCGGAGCTGGGGCTCTCCCGCAACTCGCTGCGCGAGGCGGTGCGCGCCCTGTCGCTGATCCGGATCCTCGATGTGCGGCAGGGCGACGGCACGTATGTGACCAGTCTGGACCCGCAGTTGCTGCTGGAGGCGCTGAGCTTCGTGGTGGACTTCCACCGGGACGACACGGTGCTGGAGTTCCTGGAGGTGCGCCGGATCCTGGAGCCAGCGGCGACGGCGATGGCCGCCGCCCGGATCGGCGACGCCCGACTGGACGAGCTGGCCGCCGAGTTGGACGCCCTCGGGGACAGGCCCTCGCTGGACGAGCTGATCACCGCCGATCTGGAGTTCCACCGCGCCATCGTGCGGGCGTCCGGCAATTCGGTGCTCTGCTCGCTGCTCGACGGGCTGTCGGGGCCGACGACCCGGGCGCGGGTCTGGCGCGGCCTGACGCAGGAGGGCGCGGTCGGCCGGACGCTGTACGAGCACCGGGCGATCCTGTCCGCGCTGCGGGACCGGGACGCGGAGGCGGCGCGGTCCTGGGCGACGGTGCACGTGGCGAGCGTGGAGCAGTGGCTGCGGTCGGCGCTGTAGGCCCGGCCCCGGCCGGCCCGCCCGGCCCGCGGCTCGCCGGGTCGCCGTCGGAACCCGCTTCCGGACCCCGCCTCCGTTCCTCCGATGTATGGCGTCGTGCCCCCGGAGCGCCCGGAGGCGGTGAGGGGATTCGCCCGGTACAGATCGGAGGTGTCCGGAGCGTGATGACCGGATCCGGCCGGGTGTGGCACCTTCGTGGGGCGGTTCACCCGGCTGTGCGCGAGGGCGGCGTCGGAAGTGGCCGGAAGCCGTAAGGTTGTTGCGTACGCAAGGGAACTTCGGAAGGAGGCCTGGGTGATCGAGCTCGAGGGGGTTCCCGAGCTGATCGACCCGGTCATGGTGGCCGCGTTCGAGGGATGGAACGACGCAGGTGACGCCGCCTCCACGGCGGTCGCGCACCTGGACCGGGAATGGAAGGGCGAGGTGTTCGCGGCGCTGGACGCCGAGGACTACTACGACTTCCAGGTCAACCGGCCCACGATCTGGCTGGACGGCGGGGTGCGCAAGGTCACCTGGCCGACCACCCGGCTCTCCGTGGTCCGCGTCGGCGGGGAGCAGCCCCGCGATCTCGTCCTGGTCCGCGGCATCGAGCCGTCCATGCGCTGGCGCTCGTTCTGCAACGAGCTCCTGGGCTTCGCCCATGAGCTGGGCGTGGAGATGGTGGTGATCCTGGGCGCGCTGCTCGGCGACACCCCGCACACCCGCCCGGTGCCGGTCAGCGGGGTCACTTCCGACCCGGACCTGGCCCGGACCATGGACCTGGAGGAGACCAGGTACGAGGGCCCGACCGGCATCGTCGGGATCCTCCAGGAGGCGTGCACCCACGCGGGCGTGCCCGCGGTCAGCCTGTGGGCCGCGGTGCCGCACTACGTGTCGCAGCCGCCCAACCCGAAGGCCACTCTCGCGCTGCTCAACCGGCTGGAGGACCTGCTCGGTCTGCGCGTCCCGCTGGGTGAACTGCCCGAGGACGCGCGCGCCTGGCAGCTCGGCGTCGACCAACTGGCCGCCGAGGACAGCGAGGTGGCGGAGTACGTGCAGACGCTGGAGGAGGCCCGGGACACCGCGGAGCTTCCCGAGGCCAGCGGCGAGGCCATCGCCCGGGAGTTCGAGCGCTATCTGCGCCGCCGGGACGTCGGGCCGGGTCAGGCGCCCGGCGGGCACGCGACGGAGAGCGGTGACACCGCGTACCGGCGCGACGGCTCGGGCGGCCGGGGCCGCCCGCCGAAGCCGCTGCGGCCGGAGGGCGGACAGCCGCCCGGCGCCCCGCCCGCCGACGGGCCCGCCGACGGTCCGGGCACCGGCGACGACGCCGGTTCCGGCGAGCGGGGGGATGGCGGCGACGGCCCGCGGAACTCCTCGGACGGCCCGTCCGAGCACTGACCCCGAGGC